>NZ_JASZYM010000012.1:0-273731 GCF_030317005.1 Variovorax sp. J22R115
CATGCGCGCTGCTGACCATCAGTTCCAGCAGAGCCTCGTCGTCGGCGTCATGGACAAGCAGGGCGCGCCCGGCGTGAAGTTCGACGTCGAAGGCTCCGGCTACGGCTTCCGCGTCGTGAAGACGATCCCGGCCAGCCGCGCAGAAATGCCCACCAGCTGCAGGATGAGCCGTCCGGACTGACGCCGCGAAAAGAGCAACCGGCTCCCTTGCGGAGCCTGGATCAAGTGACGAAGATGCGTCGAATCCCCCCGCCGGCACGGGGCTCGAGGAGACCATCTCATGAGCATCGACGCAGCAGAGAAGCAACGCCTCGACGAAGCGCAGGCGAACGGGGCGGCCTGGAAGAAATGGGGCCCGTACCTCAGCGAGCGGCAATGGGGAACGGTGCGCGAGGACTACAGCGAGAACGGCGACGCCTGGAACTACTTCTCCCACGATCAGGCCCGCTCGCGCGCCTACCGCTGGGGTGAGGACGGCCTGGGTGGCATCAGCGACGACCACCAGGTGCTGTGCTTCGCGCTGGCGCTGTGGAACGGACGCGACCCGATCCTGAAGGAGCGCGCCTTCGGACTGGCCAACAGCGAGGGCAACCACGGCGAGGACGTCAAGGAGTACTACTTCTACCTCGACTCGACGCCCACGCACTCGTACATGAAGTACCTGTACAAGTATCCACAGGCGGCCTATCCCTACGGCGACATCGTCTCCGCCAATCGCAGCCGCGGCAAGCACGATGCGGAGTACGAGTTGCTGGACACCGGCGTGTTCGACGACAACCGCTATTTCGACGTCTTCGTCGAATACGCGAAAGCCGCGCCGGACGACATGCTGGTGCGGATCACGGTCTTCAACCGCGGCCCGGAAGCGGCGTCGCTGCATCTGCTGCCGACGCTGTGGTTCCGCAACACCTGGTCGCAGCCGGGTGGAGGGTCCAAGCCGATCCTGGAGCGCGTGGGTTCCACAGGGGCTTCGGTCCGCGCCCGCCATACCGATCCGCTGTTCCTGGAATCACTGGGCAGCTACGACCTGCATTGCGACGCCGACGTGCCGCTGCTCTTCACCGAGAACGAAACCAACAACGCCCGGCTGTTCGGCGGGACCAACGCCTCCGCCTTCGTGAAGGACGGCATTCACAACTTCATCGTGCACGGCGACAGCGAGGCGATCAACCCGGCGCAGCAAGGCACCAAGGTGGCCGCGCACTACCAGCTCGACGTCTCTGCCGGGCAGTCCCAGATGGTCAGGCTGCGCCTGAAGGCGATCGAGGGCGGCGTCCCGGTCAGCCCCTTCGGGGACTTCGATGCCGTCTTCGCGGCCCGGCTCCAGGAGGCCGACGCGTTCTACGCCTCGGTGACGCCGCCCGCCATCCGCGATGACCCCGACCGCGCGAACGTCATGCGCCAGGCGCTGGCCGGCATGCTGTGGACCAAGCAGTACTTCTACTACGACCTCGACCTCTGGCTCGACGAGCATGGCGCAGGCACCCAACTGCCGCTGTCGGAGCGCCGCCGGGTGCGCAACAGCGAGTGGGGGCACATGTTCAACGACGACATCATCTCGATGCCCGACAAGTGGGAGTACCCCTGGTACGCCGCGTGGGACCTGGCCTTTCACATGATCCCGCTGGGCATGGTCGACCCCGACTTCGCCAAGCAGCAGCTCGACCTGATGCTGCGCAACGACTACCTGCATCCGAACGGCCAGCTTCCCGCCTACGAATGGAACTTCGGCGACGTCAATCCGCCCGTGCACGCCTGGGCGACGATGCAGCTCTACCTCGTCGACAAGGAGCGCCGGGGAGGGCAGGGGGACATCGAGTTCCTCAAGTACGCCTTCTCCAAGCTGCTGGTCAACTTCACCTGGTGGGTCAACCGCAAGGACCGCACCGGCGCCAATGTCTTCGAGGGCGGCTTCCTCGGGCTCGACAACATCGGCGTGTTCGACCGCTCGTCGCCGCTGCCCACGGGCGGCTACCTGGACCAGGCCGACGGGACCGCCTGGATGGTGTTCTTCAGCCAGCAGATGCTGCGCATCGCCGTCGAACTGGCGCTGGAGGAGCCGCTGTACGAGGAATTCGTCGAGAAGTTCTTCCAGCACACGCTGTTCATCGCCGGGGCGATGGACCGCGTCGGTGACCGGCACGACGAGATGTGGGACGAGGAGGATGGATTTTTCTACGACGTGCTGCGTCTCCCTGACGGCAACGCCACGCGCCTGAAGGTGCGCTCCATCGTCGGCCTGCTGCCGCTGGCCGCGGTGGCCGTGTTCGAAGAGGACATCCTCCAGAAGCTGCCGAAGTTCGGCGAACGCGCGCGGCTGTTCCTGGCGCGCCACCCCGAACTCGCGGCCAGCATGCATCTGCCGCAGGAGCCTGGCGTGGCCAACCGCCGCATGCTGGCCATCGTCGACGAGCAGAAGCTGCGACGCATCCTCGCGCGCATGCTCGACGAGAACGAGTTCTTCGGCCCGCATGGCATTCGCGCGCTGTCGCGCATCCATCTGGAGCACCCTTACGTCTTCGAGCACGCAGGGCAGTCGTACCGCGTGGCGTACGTGCCGGGCGATTCCGACTCGGGCATGTTCGGCGGCAATTCCAACTGGCGCGGGCCGGTCTGGATGCCGATCAACTTCCTGCTGTACACCTCGCTGCTGCGCCTGTACGCCTACTTCGGCGAGGACTTCAAGGTCGAGTGCCCCACTGGCTCGGGACAAATGATGACCCTGCTCGAAGTAGCGAGGGAACTCGGCGAGCGCCTGAGCCGGATCTTCCTGCGAGACAGCGGCGGCGGCCGGCCGGCGTACGGCATGGCGTCGAAGTTCCGCGACGACCCTCACTGGCGCGACCTGTTGCAGTTCTTCGAGTACTTCCACGGCGATACCGGGGCCGGTATCGGCGCCAGCCACCAGACCGGCTGGACCGGCTGCGTGGCCCGTGTCATTCAGCTCAACGCCGTGCTGACCCGGGACCTGCTGCTGATGCCGGGCGCAGAGGCCGCGGCAGCGCGGGCGTTGCATGGCAGGCAAGGTCCCGGATTCGAGACCCGGCGGTGATCGCCGTGCCCGAGTCACGCTATCCGGTGCTCTACCAGATCAACACGCGGGTCTGGCTGACCGCGTTGTCGCGTTCGCTCGGGCGTCGGGCGACGCTGGACGACATCGCCGACGCCGAACTGGATCGACTGGCGGAGATGGGTTTCGACTGGATCTGGCTGCTGAGCGTCTGGCAGACGGGGGAGGCCGCGCAACGTATCTCGCGCAGCAATCCGTCGTGGCGGCGCGAATTCGAGCACACGCTGCCCGACTTGCAGGAAGAGGACATCGCGGGCTCGGGCTTCGCGATCACCGGCTACCGCGTGCACGACGACCTGGGTGGCGATGCGGCATTGGCGCGATTGCGCGTGCGCATGCGCGAACGAGGGCTGCGCCTGATGCTCGACTTCGTGCCGAACCACATGGCGCCCGACCATCCGTGGACGGACGCGCACCCTGACTATTTCGTGCACGGCACGGAAGCCGATCTGGCGCGTTCGCCACGGAACTTCACCCGGGTGGAGGCGAGAAACGGACCGCTGCTGCTCGCCTACGGCCGGGACCCGTATTTCGACGGCTGGCCCGACACGCTGCAACTCGACTACGGCAACCCTGCGTTGCAGGCCGCGATGATCGGCGAGCTGGTACGCATCGCCGGCCAGTGCGACGGCGTGCGCTGCGACATGGCCATGCTCGTGCTGCCTGAAGTGTTCGAGCGCACCTGGGGCATTCGGGCTGAACCGTTCTGGCCGAAGGCGATCGGCACGGTGCGGCGCACGCATCCCGCGTTCCTGTTCATGGCCGAGGTCTACTGGGACATGGAATGGACCCTGCAGCAGCAGGGCTTTGACTACACCTACGACAAGCGCCTGTACGACCGCCTGCACGAGCAGCGCGCGCGCCCCGTGCGCGAACATTTGTGCGCGGACATGGCCTATCAGGACAGGCTGGCTCGCTTTCTGGAGAACCACGACGAGCCGCGCGCGGCATCGACCTTCACGCCCGAAATCCATGCCGCCGCCGCGGTGCTGACTTTCCTTTCGCCCGGGCTGCGCTTCTTCCACCAGGGGCAGTTCGAGGGGCGGCGAATCCGGATCTCGCCGCACCTGATCCGCGCGCCGGATGAAGCCGTGGACGCCGCGCTCCAGCAGTTCTACGAGCGGCTGCTCGCCGTGCTGCGCCTGCCGATCGTGCGCAACGGCAGTTGGTCCCTGCTGGGCTGCGCGCCGGCATGGGTCGACAACCCCACGGCGGACAACTTCATCGCTTTCCGTTGGGAAGACGCCGCGCAGCAACGGTTGCTCGTGGCCGTGAACTGTTCACCGCAGCAGTCCCAATGCTTCGTGCACTTGCCCTTCCCGCAGATGGCGGGGCGCAGCTTGCGGCTACGGGATCTGCTCGGCCCGGCGGTCTACGACCGGGCTGGTGATGATTTGTTGGCCCGTGGCCTGTTCCTGGACATGCCGCCGTGGGGCCAACACGTCTTCGACGTGCAATGGATGGCCTGATCGCGGCTCAGGCGCCGGCCATGTGCTCCATCGCCTCGAAATCCCGCGTTTCCAGCAGCACGGGGTGATGCGGCGCCTCGTGGTGGCGCTCCAGAGCGCAGGTGTCGATGATCGCGGCGTTCGCCTTGTAGGCATCCACCAGGGTGTCGCCGCCGCCGTCAGCACCGAACAGGTCGCGCAGCGGATCTTCCGCGATCTCGGCGACGACTCGCTCGCCGCCCGGGCCTTCAGGGTAGATCGCGAACCGCACCGTAGCCGTGTCGAAACAGTAGATTGCTTCGCTCATTTCCTTGCCTCCACGATCAGCGCAGGCACGCCAAGCGGATGCATTGCCATGCCATTGCATGCCACCCAATGATCCGCGCCGGCGCCCCGGACGTCCAATGAAAAAGTGTTTCCTCTTCAGTCAGTGCGGGCACTTTTCTTCGCGTTACGTCTCCAGCACGTATTCCCCGGGTGCGGAGCAAAGCGGGCGATGGAAACGCGAGCCGGATTTGGCGGGTGCGGCCACCTGGGTTCCCGAGCGCTTCTGCATCCACGCGCGCCAGTGCGGCCACCAACTGCCTTCCTGACGCACCGCGGTTCGCGCCCATTCATCCGGGTCGGCGTGGCGGCTTGGCGCGGTCGAAAAGAAGGCCTTGGGCGCCCCCGGCGGGTTGATCAGACTTTGCAGGTGGCCGGCGTTGGCGAGCACGAAGGTCGAATCCTCGCCGAACAATCGCGCCGTGCCATAGCAGCTCTTCCATGGCGTGATGTGGTCGGTGATGCCGCCGATCACGTAGGCGCCGATGTCCACCTTCGACAGATCGATCGGCACGCCCCGGATGGTCATGGCGCCCGGGTGGACGTACGGGTTCTTTTCCATGATGTCCAGCAGGTCGGAATGGAAGCGCGCCGGGAGCCGTGTGGTGTCCGCGTTCCAGGCCAGGATGTCGAAGGCCGGCGGCTTGTTGCCCAGCAGGTAGTTGTTGACCCAGTAGTTCCAGATCAGGTCGTTGGGCCGCAGCCAGGCGAACATGCTCGCCATCTCGGAACCTTCCACCACCCCCTTGCTGCGCGAGCGGGCGCGCGCCGCGCGCACGGCTGCGGGTGAATTGAAGAGGCCCAATGTGGTGTCGGTCATCGCGCGGGCGCCGTCGAGCACGCACACGGCCCATGAGACGTTCGCCACCTTGCGGTCGCCAATGGCCGCGAGCCACCCGAGGTACGCCGCCAGCGTCATGCCGCCCGAGCAGGAGCCCCACATGTTCACGTCGGGGCTGCGGGTGATCCTGCGCGCGACATCGACCGCCTGGTCCACCGCCATCGCGTAGTGCTCGACGCCCCAGTCGCGGTGCTCGGCCGTGGGATTGCGCCAGCTCACCATGAACATCTGCACGCCGCTGTCCACCGCCCATTTCACGAGGCTCTTTTCCGGCGCGAGATCGACGGCGTAGAACTTGTTGACCTGCGGCGGCACCATGACCAGCGGGCGTTGGTACACCTTCGGCGTGGTGGGCGTGTACTGGATCAGCTCGAAGGTTTCGCAGCGATAGACGACCTGGCCGGGCGAGGTCGCCATGTTCTCGCCAATCTTGAACGGCGTGCTGTCCACCTGCATCGGCATCATGTGGTTGTGCCGCATGTCGTGGACGAGGTTCTTGAGGCCGCTCACCACGCTGCCGCCGCCGGTGTCGACGATCTTGCGCACCGCGGCGGGGTTGCCAGCCAGCCAGTTGCTCGGCGCCAGCGCATCGGTCACCAGCGCTGTGAGGAATTGCGCCTGGCCCTTCTCACGGTCTCCCAGCCTGGAGTCCGCGATCAGGCTGTTGAATTCGTTGTGCGTGAGCAGGTAGTTCTGCATCAGACGCTTGTAGAGAAAGTTGCCCTGCCACGCCGGATCGGCAAAGCGCCGGTCCTTCGGGTCCGGTGCCAGTTCGGAGCGCCCCTGCACGATCTGGCCCAGCGACTTGGCATACCGGGCGAGCGACCCGACCGTGGCGCCCGGAGACACCGTTGCCAGCTTGAGCAACGATCGCGTGGCTTTCGCGAAGTCCGCAGGCCGCAGCCCGATGAGCGGGTTCGGCGCCAGGGTGTTCTCGCTCGCCCGCTCGATCAACTCGGTGAGTTCGTTGACCACCGCCATGGGATCGGCGGCGGAGCGCCTGCGCTTCGGCGCCGAAGCGGTCTTCTTCAGGGTGACCGTCTCGGCGGCCGATGATTTCGTCGTCATGTTTGTCTCCTCGTCTCTCGAAGGTCCGGGGTCAGGCGATCAGCATCGCCGTGGCATTCGCTACCAGGGCTGGCTTGTCCTCGCCCTCGATCTCCACGGTGTTCTCCGTGGTGAGCAGGTGGCGGCCGTTGCCCTTGTCCTCCAGCGAGACCACGCTGATGTGGTTGCGAACTCGCTTGCCCGCGCGCACCGGCGCCAGGAAGCGGATTCTGTCCAGGCCGCAGTTCACCGCCTGCTTGAGATGCATGCGCGAGATCAGCACGTCGAAGACTGTCGGCGCCAGCAGCGACAGGGTCAGGAATCCGTGGGCGACGGTGCCGCCGAAGGGGCTGTCCTTCGCGGCGCGCTCCACGTCCACGTGGATCCATTGCGCGTCGTTCGTGCAGTGGGCGAATTCGTCGATGCGAGCCTGGTCGAGGGTGATCCACGATGAGGAGCCGATGCGTTGGCCCGCAAGGCCGGCGAGCGTTTGTAAGGTGATGTCAGGGGTGTTCATGGAATGAAGGATTCAGGAAGGAAGGGGCCTTGGCGCCCCCGATGGGATCAGGGCTTGTCCAGGAATTCGCGGATGGCCGCGACCGACTCGTCGGCTCGGGTCATCAGGAACATGTGCCCGCAATCGAAGACCTTGAGTTCCGATTTGCGGATCAGCCGGTGCATCAGGCGCGCATTGGCGAGCGGCACCAGCGGGTCGTCGGCGCCCGCCATCAGCAGCGTGGGCTGGCGCAGCGCCGGCAGCCAGTGGATGCTGGTCCAGCCCGTAGCGGCCAGCAACTGCAGGTAGTAGCCCAGTCGCGACTTGTATTTGACGTGGCGGAACATTTCGGTCGCGAGTGCCGGGTTCCTGCGGAAATCGCCGCCGTAGATGTCGCCGCCGATGGTGCGCGCGTACTCGGCGTTCATGTAGCGCTTGGGCGTCGCCATCTTCCAGAGAACGCTCGGGCTGGAGGGGATCATCACCACGCCCGGTGCCGTCGCGCAGAGGATGAGCCGGCGGCAGCGCTGGCTGCAGGTGCAGGCAAACGCCTGCGCTGCCGCGCCGCCCCAGGAGACGCCCAGAACGTCGACCTCGTCGATGCCGAAGCGGTCCAGGATGCGTGCGGCCAGCCGCGCGATACCGCCAAGGCGGTAGGGCCAGCGCGGCAGTTCCGACTGGCCGACACCCGGGATGTCGAAGACGACGATCTCGCGCTCGGGCATCTTCTCCGCCAGCGGCGCCAGCAGCTCGATGTTGCCGCCGATGCCGTTGAACAGCAGCAGGGGCACGCCCTGGCCGTCGCCGGCTTGATGGCCGACGCGCACCATCCTGGGGTCGTCGTCCGTGCCGAGATTCATCATCTCGATGACCAACGGGCCTCGCGTTCGTGCGGCTGCCGTCATGAGAATTCCGGCTTCCGCTCGCCGGCCCACGCCTGGATTCCTTCCGCGGCGGCGGCGGTGCCATCCATCAGATTGCGCAGTGCGCACGACAGCGCCATGGCCGACGGCAGGTCCAGATCGCTGCTCTGGAGAATGAGTTGCTTGGCCGCGCTCACACCCTCACCTCAGGCGGGGAAAAGATGGCGCTGTCCGAGGCCCCGAAGGTCGAGCCCGCGCCAGTGACGATGAGCACGCTGAGATCCGGCCTGTCTTGCAGGCTGGTCAGGCAGTCCTCCAGCTCATCCGCCATCGTCGCGTTGATCGCGTTCCGCTGGTCGGGCCGCTTCATCGTCAGCACAGCGATGTGCGGATGCACATCGGTGACCTCGATCGTCGTCCAGGCTTTCAATTGGCGCTCAGCGAGAACCCGTTGCCGGACAGCTGCACCTGGGCCTTGCGCTCGCGCCGGGCGAGGCCGGCCACGAGATCGACCACCGGGTGCTGGAGGCTGAAGCTGTCGTCCGTCGCCGTCGGCCCGAGGCCGTTGATCTTCTCGTCTCCATACATGTAGCGCAGCAGCAGTTCATCGTCGCCGATGCCCTTGTAGCGCTGGCGCAGCCCTGGCAGCACTGGCTCGATGACGGGCGGCACGAGGTCCACATCCTTCGAGCCGTTGGCGATGATCCGGTCCTTCACGTTCGCGTCGACCGGCAACGGCAGTTCGCCGAAATAGCCGCAGACGTACTTCTTCACTTCGTCCGGCACGACCTTGTAGCGTTCGCCGTTGAGCACGTTCATCACCGCCTGCGCCGAGACGATCGCGGGATAGGGCGTGACCATGATCGGCGAGCCGAGCTCCACGCGCACGCGCCCGATCTCTTCCAGCACCGCAGGCAGCCTGTCGGTCATGCCGGCGAGCTTGAGCTGCGACTCCAGGTTGCTCATGGCACCGCCCGCGTACTGCGTGATGTAGTGGCTGGGCTCGTACTCGGCGGGCACGCCGACCGGTTGGCCTTCGCGTTCGGCCAGTGCGCCGAAGTAGTCGCCGACCTCGTCGAGCAGACGGTCGTCGACCGCCACGTCGAAGCCGATCTCGCGCAGGTTGCGCGCAATCATCTGGGATGCCGGCAGCGAGTTGCCGTTGGCCAGGGGGTCGACCGCTGTCAGGATGCTGTCGGCGCCGTGCACCGCGGCCTCGATCGCGAGCAGTGGCCCGAGGCCGGTCAGGCAGTGGGTGTTGAACTCCAGCCTGGCGCGGTCGCCGATGGCGTTCTTGATAGCCGGCACGAGGGTGCGCACCCGTTCGATGGTCAGGACGCCGGCCGCGTCGGCGAGTGCAATGGTCCGGACACCGAAGCGCTCGACGGCTTCGCGCGCCTTGCTGGCGTAGAGCGCATCGTCGTAGCCCGGCGCGATGTTGTAGCCGAGCAGGTAGGTCACGTCGGCGCCGAGGCGATGCGCCGCGGCGATGCTCGGGGCCAGGTTGTCCGAGCACAGCAGGGCGTCGAAGAGGCCGATCTCACGGATGCCGTTGGCGATCTGCCGTTCGATGAAAAGCTCGGTGATGTCGTCGGCCACCGGAAAGAAGCCGCGCATCAGGTTGCCGCGCACGGCCGCGCGCAGCGGCGTGTTGCGCACCCGTTGGCTGAGCAGGCGGATGCGCTCGAAGGGGTCCTGGTTCAGGAACAGCACGCTCGCATCGAACTGGACCAGCGCGATCGCCTGCATCGAGAGGAAGCCGGCGCGGTCCATGCGTTCGGCGATGGGCAGCATGTGCTCGGTGCGCATGCGGGTGGCCCACAGGCATTGCTGCCCGTCGCGCAGCGTGTCGTCGGTCAGGTGGACGGTGCGGCGCTGGCCGGTGCGCGCGGTTTGCGCGGCGACGAGTTTCTTCAGATGGTCGAGCATGGTTCAGCCCTCCGTGCCTTGGAGTTGGATCGAGACGCCGGGCCCCTGCACGCTGAGCTGCGCATAGGGCGCGGCGCGTGCCGTGAGGCCGGCGAGAAGAGCTTCCGCAGGCGTCACGCCCACGTAGCGCAGTGCTTCGGGCGAAGCGGATGCGGGCGGCGCTTGGGGCGCCACGCCGCAGGTCTGCGAGATCACCAGCGCGGCATCGCTCGCCTCGGGGTGGGCCGCGTGCAATGCGTCCACCGACGTTGCGGCCGCCTTCGGCAGCGCGCCGACTCGTCGCGCCAGGCGGGCATCGACGTCTTTCGACGCCGCGCCGTAGACCTGTTGCAGCGCACGTCGCACGCCGGGCCGAATGTCGGCATAGCGGGGCACGCCCTGCAGATGCAGTAGCGCCTGCTCGGCAATCGGCCTTGCAAATGGCGCCAGCATCGGCAGTGCGCCGACCTCGCTGCGCACGCGGGCGCATTCGTTGGCAAAGGCGTGCAACTGGGGTGACAGGCCGGCAGCGGCCAGCTTTCGCATGAACTGCGCGGCGACCTCGCCCGGCAGCTCGTGGGCGTAGGGCGCGAGGTCGAAAACCCAGGCGCGGGCCGGCGCGAAGCCGTGGCAGTCGGCCATCTCGGCAAGAAGCCGGCCGGCCTCGCCGACGGCGTGCAGCAACTGGTCGCCGACGGGAGTGCCCTGCTTCAACAGGCGCAACGATTTCAGCAGCGTGCCGAGCGCCGGCACCGATGCGCCGTTCGCCACCGGCGCGAACGCGGTGTCGAGCCCATCGATGCCGAGGCGCACCGCCTCGAGGGCAACCATGGGCGCAAGCGCCGTCTGGCAGCGCAGGTGCAGGTCGAGCGGCGTCGTGCCGAGACCGCGGCGCAGGGCTGGCAGCAGGGTGGCCAGCCGGTCGGTGGTCAGCAGGCCGGCTTCGTCGCGGAGCATCACGCGGTCGGCGCCTGCATCGCCGAGGGCCGACGCCTTCGCACGCAGGTCATCGTCGCTGCGCGTCGACTCCTGTGCGTACGCCAGGGCGGCAATCGTCGTCAGGCCGAGCGACTTGGCCGCCTTCAGCACCGGCGCCATGCGCTCGATGTCCAGTAGCGGGTCGATCAGCACGATCTCGGACACACCGCGCTGCGCCAGCTCGCGCAGCCACAGCGTTGCGACTTCGGTCGAAATGACGTCGCATCCGCGCTTGCCGTGGTCGGTCAGCAGCGACAGAGCCGCGCGCAGGGGTACGCCGGGACAGCGCTCCCGCAACAGTTCGATGCGCTGCCAGGGGTTCTCGCCGCGCGCCACGCACTGTTGCAGCGTGGCCATGGAGGCGATCTCGACCGCCGCGGGGCGTGTGGCGGCCAGACGCTGGGCGAGGGCGAGCGCCATGGGCGTCGTCATGCCGCCGGCCCAGCGGGCGCTCTGGCCGTCGGTCAGGCTGACGTCGGTGTAACGCAGCACGGCATCGGTCATGGCTGGACTCCGGCTTCGGCTTGCGCCGCCTTGGCGGCCTGGGCTGCGGCCTTCTGCGCGGCCTTGCGTTCCGGCAGGAAGGTTTCCTCCACCCAGCGCGTCGTGACCTTGCCCTTCACGAAATCGTCGTGCGCCAGCACCGAGTCATGGAAGGGCGCCGTCGTCGAAGGCCCTTCGACATGCAGCCCGCCGAGCGCCTGGCGCATGCGCGCGATGGCCTGCTCACGCGTCGGCGCATGGACGATGAGCTTGCCGAGCAGCGAGTCGTAGTAGGGTGGCACGGTATAGCCCGCATAGCAGTGGCTGTCGACGCGAATGCCTTCGCCGGTCGGTACGTCCCAGCGCGAAATCAGTCCGGGGCGTGGGAGGAAGTTGCGGTCCGGGTCCTCGGCGTTGATGCGGCATTCGATCGCATGACCCTGCAAGTGCACGTCAGCCTGGGTGAACGACAGTGGCAGCCCGGCCGCGACGCGGATCTGTTCGGCCACCAGGTCGTAGCCGGTGATCATCTCGGTCACCGGATGCTCCACCTGGATGCGCGTGTTCATCTCCAGGAAGAAGTACCGGTTGTCGCGCTGGTCGACGACGAACTCGATGGTGCCGGCGCCGCAATACTCGGCATTGCGCGTCAGGCTCACGGCGCACTCGCCCATGGCGCGGCGCATTGCCTCGTCGACGGCAGGCGAGGGCGCCTCCTCGATGAGCTTCTGGTGGCGGCGCTGGGTCGAGCATTCGCGCTCACCCAGGTAGACCACGTTGCCATGCATGTCGGCCATGACCTGGATCTCGATGTGGCGCGCGTGCTCGATGAACTTCTCCATGTACAGCGTGGCATCGCCGAAGGCGGATTGCGCTTCGTTGGAAGCGGAACTCATCAGCGATTCGAGTTCGCTCTCGTTCCGCACGATGCGCATGCCGCGGCCACCGCCGCCGGCCGTTGCCTTGATGAGCACGGGGTAGCCGATCTCGGCGCCGACGCGCTGCGCATGCGCCACGTCGGACAGTGCACCCGAACCCGGCACGCGAGGCACGCCGGCCTTCTGGGCCAGGCCCACCGCGGTGATCTTGTCGCCCATCGCATCGATGGCATCGGCCGAGGGGCCGACGAACACCAGCCCGGCGTCGACACAGGCGCGCACGAAGGACGAGCGCTCGGAGAGGAAGCCGTAGCCAGGGTGCACCGCATCGCAGCCGGTCTGCAGGGCCGCCTCGACGATCTTGTCGGCACGCAGGTAGCTTTCGGAGGCGAGCGGGGGGCCGAGCACGACGACTTCGTCGGCCATCCTGGCGGCCATCGTCTCGGTGTCGGCTTCGGACACGCCGACCACGGCTTCGATGCCGAGGGTGCGGCAGGCGCGGATCACGCGCACGGCGATCTCGCCGCGGTTGGCTACGAAGACGCGCCGGATGTCGCGCCTCCCCACGGGGGTGGAAACAGTCTTGCTCATGTCAGGCCTCCTGCGTCGGCTTGATCAGCATCACGATCTGGTCGTGCTGCACCGGTTTGCCGTTCTCGATCACGATGCGCTCGACCGTGCCCGTGACGCCGGCCTTGACCGTGTTGAACATCTTCATGACCTCGACCAGGCAGACCGTGTCATCGGCCTGCACGGTGCTGCCGACGGCGACGAAGGGCGGTTGATCGGGGCTCGGCCGCAGATAGAAGCTGCCGACCATCGGAGAGCGCACCGCGATCAGGCCTTCGGGTACTTCCGTCAAGGCTTCCGGCGCGGCGGCGGAGGAAGTGCCGGCCGGGGATTCGGCCGACCGGGCCGAATCTGCAAGGCGGTTTGCCGTGCTCTGCGGTGTCCGCTCGACCAGGGCCGACGAGGCGCCGGGCTTGCGGGCGTGAAGTTCGAAATCACCCACGGTGACGTCGAGGGATTCGAGGTGCGCGGCGCTGTCGAGGATTTCGAGGATGCGACGTACGTCGGTATGGGATAGGGGCATGGCCTTTGTCTCCAGTACGGCGGGAGTGTCCGCCTTTCGTTGCGCAGCTGTGTTGCTGCAATGCCTCGATTAAAGCATGGGTACATTCAGCTTGTCAACAATCCTAATGTCGAGTAAAGTTCGTTCATCGGCGCTCCGCCGCCACAACACGAGGCACCCGCACATGACCACGCAGACAAAGATTCGCTCCGAGATCACCGGCACCGTATGGAAGATCCTGGTGAAGCCGGGCGACGTTCTTCAGGCCGACGACACCCTGATGGTTCTCGAGTCCATGAAGATGGAAATCCCCGTGGTGGCCCCCGAGGCTGGCCGCGTGGTCGAGATCCTCATCGCCGAGGGCGCTCCTGTGCGCGAAGGCCAGGAAATCGCAATCTTCGAAGAGGAATGAGCGCCATGAAGAAGTCAGTGGCGGACGATCACGCGACGTATGGCGCGGAAGCCGAAGCGACGCCGACGCGCGCCGGATCGGCGGGCCGTCAGTTGATGTCGCTGGCCGAGCAGATCGCGGAGCGCATCTTCACGTCCATCGCGAGCGGCGAGTACGCGCCGGGCGATCGCATTCGTGAAGAGACGATTGCCGAGCAGCTCGACGTCAGCCGCGGCCCGGTGCGAGAAGCGTTGCGAATCCTGGAGAAAGATTCCGTGGTGCGCATCCAGCCGAATCGCGGAGCGCACGTCACGCAGCTCACCATCAAGGAAGTGGGCGATCTGTTCGAGATTCGTCGCGACCTGATCGGCGCGATGGTCCGGCGTCTGGCACCTCACAACGACGACTTGATTGCCGCGATCGACGCCGGCGTGTGCGAGCTCGAGTCGGTGGGTCAAGGCGGTGGCGGTGCCGAAGCCTATCTCGTTGTCAGCAACCGGCTCGGCCGTCTGCTCGCCGACGCTTCCCGCAATGAACGGCTCGCGGAAATCGTCGGATCCCTGGCGCGGCAGACGCGGCGCTATTCGATGCTCGGATTGGCAAGCGCCGCCCGGCGCAAGGAATCGGCACGCACTTGGCGGGCCATGGTGGGCGCGCTCAAGGCCGGCGATGCCAACGCCGCGGCCGACGCCGTCGAAGACCTCATCGACGCCTTACGGCGCGAAGCCATCCGGCAGCTGGCACTGCCTCTTCCCACCCGCACAAAGGATTGAATCTCATGAGTTCCGAACGAATCGCAGGGCACGCCCTGTCCTGGGCGGCGGCGCAGTTCCGCGACCGACCGGCCGTTGTCTTCCGCGACCGCAGCTACAGCTACACGCACATCGAGCGCCGCAGCAACCGGCTAGCCAACACGCTCATCGGCCTGGGCCTGACGCCCGGCGAACGGCTCGCGGTGCTGCTCAACAACTCGGTGGAGAGCATCGAGGCCCAGTTCGGCGCCGAAAAGGCTGCGCAGGGCTACGTGGCCCTGAACGCACGCCACACGGTGCGCGAGCAGGCCGGCATCCTCAATGACGCGGGCGCGTCGGTGCTCATCGCCGGGGCCGAGTTCCGCGAGTCGGTGCAGCAGGTGCGGATGATGGTGCCCTCGCTGCGCGTCGTGATCGGCGTGGGCTGGCATGACGCCAACGTACTCGACTACGACATGCTGCTGGCCCGCGCCTCGGACGGGGCGCCGTGGCTCAAGGTGCCCGCGAATCTGCTGCTGCGCATCGCCTACACCTCGGGCACCACGGGCCAGCCCAAAGGCGTGGCCTACAGCATCGAGCGCTTCGAGGCACGTCTGGCGAACCATTTCGGCGCGATGGAGTACGGCCTGGGCATCGACGACGCCATGCTTCACGTGGGTCCGCTCACCCACGCCGCCGGCGTGCATCTGATGCCTTGCTACTTGCGTGGGGCACGCAACATCGTGGCCGACCGCTTCGATGCCGAACAGGTGATTGCGCAGATTGCGAGCGATCGCATCACGCAGCTGATGGTGGTCCCCACCATGATGACCCGCCTGCTCGAAGTGCTGGCCGCAAACCCCGACGCGGATGTGTCCGCACTGAATCGCGTTCACTACGGCACCGCGCCTACACCGACGAGCACGGTGCACGAGGCCCTGGAACGTCTCGGGCCGATCCTGCGCCAGCAGTACGGCATGACCGAGGCCGTCCAGCCCCTGTGCGTGCTCTATCCGCACGATCATCTGCAGGACGGCCGGCCCTCGGAGCGCATCGCTTCGTGCGGCCGCCCGACGATGAACGTCGACATCACCGTGCGGGACGCCCATGGCAATCCCCTGAAAGCAGGCGAGGTCGGCGAGATCGCGATCGCGCATCGCGGCATCGGCGAAGTGGCCTTCTGGCGTCGTCCCGACCTGGAGCGCGAGTCCATCCGCGACGGCTGGTACTACAGCGGCGACCTCGGACGCTTCGACGACGAAGGCTTTCTCTACATCGTCGGCCGCAACAAGGACATGATGATCAGCGGCGGCTTCAACGTCTACGCCCGCGAGGTCGAGGACGCTCTGCACACCCACCCGGCCGTGGCCGAAGTGGCGGTGCTCGGCCTTCCCGATGCGGAGTGGGGCGAGGTGATCGCGGCCTTCGTGGTCCGCCGCCCCGGAGATACGAGCGACGCCGGCACGCTCGCCCGGCACTGCGCCGAGCAGATCGCCGGCTACAAGAAACCGCGCGTCATCGAGTTCGTCGATGCGCTGCCGCGCAACCACGCCGGCAAGGTGACCAAGAACGACCTTCGCGACGCCTGGCTGGCTCGCCATTCCCAAGGAGCAACTTCCAAATGAACACGACACTGACAACGAAGCCCGCAGCGGGCGAATGGGCTGAAGACCTCGACGAGCTGGCGCAGCGCCGCGCCATCGCGCGCGAGCTGGGCGGCGAAGAGCAGGTGGCGCGCCACCATGCGGCGGGCAAGCTCACGGCACGCGAGCGCATCGATCACCTGCTCGACGCCGGCAGCTTCAAGGAGATCGGCACGCTGGCGGGTTCCGTGAAGTACGGCGCGGACCGCAAGCGCGAGAGCTTCACGCCCAGCAATGCCGTCGTCGGCGTCGGCAAGATCGCCGAACGGCGGACGGTCGTCTCGTCCGACGACTTCACGATCCGCGCCGGCTCGTCGGAGGGCTCGGTGTCGGAGAAGTGGATCTTTGCCGACCGCTACGCCTTCGAGTACAAGCTCCCGATCGTGCGCATGGTCGACAGCGCCGGCGGCAGCGTGAAGCTGCTCGACAAGCTCGGCCACACCAAGATCCCTGGCTACGCCATGCTGCCGATGACGCAGCTGCTCGGCGCCGTGCCCGTGGTCGGCATCGCGCTCGGTGCCTGCGCCGGCCTGGGCGCGTTGCGGGTCGCTTCGTCCCACCTGGCCATCATGATTCGCGGCAAGAGCCAGATCTTCGCCGGTGGCCCGCCCGTCGTGAAGCAGGCGCTGGGCCTCGACGTCGACAAGGAAACGCTCGGCGGCTATGACGCGATGCATCGCTACAGCGGCACCGTGCAACTGGCTGTCGACACCGAGGAAGAGGCGCTGCAGGCGACGCGTCGCTTTCTTTCCTATCTTCCGGGCAATGTGTGGGAACAGTCGCAGCGTGTGGCCTGCGACGATCCGGTCGATCGCTGCGACCCGTGGCTCAACCAGGCGATCCCCGCCGACAAGCGCAAGGTCTTCCAGCCGCGCAAGATCCTGAAGGCGATCTTCGACCAAGGCTCGGTGTTCGAACTGTCGCCGGACTTCGGCGGCTCGACCATCACCTGCCTGGCCCGGCTGAACGGCCATGCGGTGGGCGTGATGACGAACAACCCGATGGTGATGGGCGGTGCGCTGACGCGTGCCGCGGCGCTGAAGATGGCACGCTTCGTCGACCTGTGCGACACCTTTCACCTGCCTATCGTCAACCTGGCCGACCAGCCGGGCGTGATGACCGGCCCCGACGCGGAACGCGAAGGCACGCTCGCGGCCGCGATGCAGACCTTGCACGCCATCGAGCAGTCGGGCGTTCCGTGGCTGGCGATCGTCTTGCGGCGCTGCGTGGGTCTCGCCGGCGCGATGCTGAGCCCGTGGCACGGGCCCTCGGGAACCGCACTGCCCAATCGCTACGCCTGGCCGTCGGCCCGCTGGGGTTCGATCCCGGTCGAAGGTGGTGTTGCCGCAGCGTACAAGAAGGACATCGCTGCTGCCGAGGACCCCGTCGCGCACCGGCTGGAACTCGAAGCGCACTACCACGCCATCTCGTCGCCGATGCGCACGGCCGAGCGCTTCGGCGTGCTCGACATCATCGAGCCTGAGACGACGCGGCCGCTGCTGTGCGCGTGGGTGGAGGACGCCTACCAGGCGGCGAGCCGGCGCCTCGGCCCGGTCGGTCGTACGATGCGCTGATCAAATCCTTTGCGCAAAGGCGCCCCGGCCGTTACATTCGTTTTCGATCAGGAGGAGATCAGAGATGCTTCAGCCTAGTGAGCGTTCGACGAAGTGGCGCGCCGGTTGTTTCCGCGCCTGCCTGTGGACAGCGGCAGTGCTGTCATGCGGGTGGGCCTCGCGGGCACAAGCATCCTTCCTGGAAGGCGATGCGCTCGATACGGCGGCGGATGTCATGTCCTGGGTCGTGCTGGCTCTGGTTCCCTGCCTGGCGATCGCGCTGTTCTGGATCGTGCATGTGCTGCCCGAGAAGATCGCCGAGAAGCGCCATCATCCGCAAAAGGACGCGATCCACACCTTGTGCCTGCTGTCCCTCGTCTTCGGTGGGTTGCTCTGGCCGCTCGCCTGGCTCTGGGCCTATACGCGGCCCATCGGCTACAAGATGGCCTTCGGCACCGAGAAGCATGAGGACTTCTTCGTCGAACACGGCGAGAAGGCCCATCGCGACGAACTGGAGAGCGAGCACCTCGACCATCTGCTCGATGAGCTCAACATGCTCGGGCGGCGCGGCAGCCTGACACCCGAACTCCAACTGGTTCGCGAGCGCGTGCTGGCCGCGCGAGAGCGACGGAGCGCGGCCGTGGCAACGCCGGAAGGGGGGGCCGTGTAAATGGAAGCGATCCTGCTCGGCATCTATGCCTTCTTCGTCTGGCTGATCTTCTTCAAGTTCAAATTGCTGCCCTGGAACACCATCTCGATGGTGATCGTCATCACCATCCCGGTGGTCGCGCTGACGATGCTGGTCCTGCTGCTCAAC
This sequence comes from Variovorax sp. J22R115, assembly GCF_030317005.1. Classification (NCBI taxonomy): domain Bacteria; kingdom Pseudomonadati; phylum Pseudomonadota; class Betaproteobacteria; order Burkholderiales; family Comamonadaceae; genus Variovorax; species Variovorax sp. J22R115. The sequence continues at coordinate 18,544 of NZ_JASZYM010000012.1, forward strand.
ATCTTCGCGCCGTCCACTGCCGACGTGCGGGTGTTCAAGTACGTGGTGAACATCGTGCCCCAGGTGAGAGGGCGCGTGATCGAGGTGCCGATCGAGCCGAACAAGCTGATCAAGCGTGGCGACGTGCTGTTCAAGATCGATCCGACGCCGTACCAGTTGCAGGTCAAGGCGCTCGAGGCGCAGCTCGCGAATGCTGAGGGCGGCACGCGCAAGATGCGCGAAGAGCTGACGGCGGCGACTTCGAAATCGGGCGCGGTACGGGCGCAACTCGAACTCGCGCGCCGCAGGGTCGAACAGAACCGCCAACTGGTCGCGACAGGGGCAGGTGACCGTTTTGCGCTCGAACAGGCGCAAGCGAACGTCGCGGAACTGCAGGCGCAGCTCGCGGCATCAATCGCCGGTGAGGCGCAGGTTCGTGCCACCCTGTCGGCGACCGTTGACGACGATCAGGCGGAAATCGCGCAGATCAAGGCGCAGCTCGAGAACTCGCGATGGGAGTTGTTGCAGACCACCATCATCGCGCCTTCCGACGGCTATGCGATCAACCTCCAATTGCGCGTCGGCTCGATGACCGCGGCGTTCCCGGTCACACCGGTGATGACCTTCGTCGAGAACGAGTACCAGGTCATCGCGCTCTATCAGCAGAACGAGCTGCACCAGGTCGCGCCGGGCGACGAAGCGGAATTCACATTGAAGACGCGGCCGGGCACGATCTTCAAGGCCAAGGTCGAGTCCATTATCTGGGCGCAAGGCCAGGGACAACTGGCGAATGCGACCCAGTTGCCCACGACCGGCATGGCGCCGATCCCGCCGGGGCGTTTCGGCGTCAGGCTCGACGTGGACTCGCGGCACCAGGACGAATTCTTCGCGGCCGGCGCGATGGGCGAGGGCGCCATCTACACCCAGCATCTCGCGCTGATCCACATCATTCGCAAGATCATCCTGCGTGTGGGCTCCAAGCTCGACGTGCTGATCCTCAAGCTGCATTGAGAGTCGATCATGCGCACGCACTCCATCCGCTTCTGGTCGACGATCGCGCTTGCGGCACTCGGCGCGGCGGGGTGCGCGCTGAAGTCCCCGCCGGACCGCGCTTCGCTCGCGAGCGAGGCGCTGCCCAACGCGCCGGCGCCGGCGGCATGGAAGGCCGGCGCGGCGCCCGGCAGCGTTGGTGACGACTGGATCGCAGGCTTCGGCGACCCGGTGCTCAACCAGCTGGTCGCTGAAGCGCTCGCCTACAACAACGATCTTCGCGCATCGGCCGCGCGAGTCGAGCAGGCAGCTGCGGGTGTCAAGGCCGCGGGCGCGCAGATATGGCCCGCCATCGACGTCATCGGCCGGCGCGGCGGCAAGATGGGCGGCGATGGTTCGGGCCTCAACGGCTGGGTGATCTCGGCCTCATGGGAGATCGACCTGTGGGGCCGCGTGCGTTACGCCCGGCGTTCCGCCGAAGACCAATACGCATCGACGCAGGCCGACCTGGCGGCGGCGCGGCAATCGATCGCGGCGCTCGTCGCGAAGTCGTGGTTCCTCGCGACCGAGGCGGCACTGCAGCGCCAGCTCGCGCGCCAGATGATCGATACCAGCAATCAGTCGGTCAAGCTCGCGGATCAGCGCTGGCGCATCGGTGCGTCGAGCGAGGTCGATGTCGTGCAGGCGCAGGCGAACCTGAAGACCTTCGTCGATGCGGAGCGGCAGCTCGACCTGGCCTACTCGAAGTCGCTGCGTTCGCTCGAACTGCTGCTCGGCCGCTATCCGGGCGCGGACGTGAAACCGGCTGCCTCGTGGCCGCGCATCGACATGCCGGTCGGCGCGGGCGTGCCGTCCGAACTGCTCGAACGACGGCCGGACATCGTCGCCGCCGAGCGCCGGGTCGCGGCGGCTTTCGATCGCACCCAGGAGGCGCAGGCCGCGCGGCTTCCACGCGTGTCGCTCTCAGCGGGAATCTCGTCGATCACGAGCGAGATGTTCGTGCTGAAGGATCGCGACAACCCGAGCGCGAGCATCGGCGCGGGCCTGATCGCGCCGCTGTTCCACGGCGGCGCGCTGCTGGCGCAGGTCGAGGCGCGCAAGGCCGAGCAGCAGCAGGCCGTGGCCGCCTGGGCGCAGACCGCGCTCAAGGCCTTCAACGAAGTCGAGACGGCACTGGCGGAGGAAGCCACGCTGCGCGAGCGCGAGCCGATCCTCGATGCGCAAGCGAGGGATGCGCAGAAAGTGCTCGACATCGAGAACTCCCGCTACCGCATTGGCTCGCGCGACCTGCGGACCGTGACCCAGCAGGAGATGAGTGTGTACGCCGCGCGTTCGACACTCCTGCGCGTCCAGGCCGAACGCCGCGTGCAGCGTGTCAATCTCCTGCTGGCACTCGGCGGTGGCTTCGGTCCTGGCACTGAAATCGAATCGGCCCTGCAGGGCCAGGAGAAGCGGCCATGACCACGACCCGATCGAGCATTGCCCTGAGGTGCCTTGGCGCTTGTCTCTTGCTGCTGTGGGGGTGTGCTACCCGCCCGATCAACCCACCGATCGGCCAGGCGAATCCGAGCAGCGGTTACCGTTTCGAGACGCGGCAGGCCGAGGTCAAGGACAAGGACGCGCTGGTCATCCTCGCCTTCTCCGGCGGCGGCACTCGCGCCGCCGCTTTCTCATACGGCGTCCTCGAATACCTGCGCCGCACCGAGATCGTCACTCCGAAGGGCAGGGGCCGCCTGATCGACCAGGTGGACATCATCACCGGCGTATCGGGCGGCAGCTTCACCGCGCTGGCCTATGGCCTCTACGGCGACAAGCTGTTCGACGACTACGAGCAGCGCTTTCTCAAGCGCGACGTGCAGGGCGCGATCATTTCCCGTTCGCTGAACCCCGGCAACTGGGTCAAGCTGTCGTCGTTGGGATGGGGGCGCTCCGAACTGGCGTCGCAGCTTTACGACGAGGTTCTTTTCAACAACGCCACCTTCGGCGACCTGAACCGCGGCAAGGGGCCGCTGATCCTCGCATCGGCGACCGACATTTCGAGCGGCGCCCGCGTGGTGTTCCAGCAGGGCGTGTTCGACGTCCTTTGCTCAGATCTGAACGCCGTGCCCTTGTCGCGTGCCGCCGCCGCCTCGTCGGCGGTGCCGGTGGTCCTGTCGCCGGTCACCCTCAACAACTACGGCGGCACCTGCAGCATGACGCCTCCCGCCTGGGTGAAGCGCTTTACCGACACCGACAACCCGCCGCGGCCCGCTGCGCGGGCCATACGCTCCCTGAGGTCGCTCGGGGACTTCGAAGACAGCAAGAAGCGACCCTACCTCCATCTGGTGGACGGCGGCGTGTCGGACAACGTGGGCATGCGTGGCGTGCTCGATTCGCTGGAGATCCTGGAGGCGATGCAGGAAGCCGGCATGCCGACGCAACTCGACAGTGCGAAGCGGATCGTCGTCTTCATCGTCAACTCGCTGTCCGTGCCGCCGACCCAATGGGACGAATCGGAGTCGCCTCCCGGCAGCGTGCAGATCCTGCTGAAGTCGAGCGGCGTTCCGATCGATCGCTATTCGTTTGAAGCCGTCGAACTGCTCAGGGACATGGCGGCACGTTGGAACACGATGGGCAAGATCCGCAAGTCGCCGGCGATGGCGGACAACAAGGACCCGGCGCTTGCGGCAGCGATACGCGGGCCGGACGCCGAGATCTATGCCATCGACGTCTCGTTCGCCGCGCTGAAGGACGAGGCGGAACTGGCCTATCTCAACCAGCAACCGACGACCTTCGTCCTGCCCGACGAGGCAGTCGATCGCCTGCGCGCTGCGGCGGGCACGATCATCTCCGGTTCGACCGAGTTCAAGCGCCTGCTGAAGGACGTGGACGGTACCTTGGTTGCCGAGCCGAGACCGGCACCCCGTTCAACCTCGAAGGACTAGGCTGGCCCTTTTCCGAAGCAGAATCCAGATGCTTCAACGTGGACTCCGGTCCAGGAAGGGAAACGATGGAACTGGAAGAAGTCAACGCGCGCCTCCGTTCGCTGGAGCTCCGAGCTGTCGCCCAGACTGCGGCGATCGCGGTCCTGCTCCAGGAGCAGCCCAATGCCGCGGCCAAGCTGCACCTGGTCTCCGAGCACCTTGTGGACGCCCCGCCGATCCCGATGTCCGACGAGGACCTGGTGAAAGTCGCGGCGTATATACAAGCCATGCTGGGGGGACCCTGGGTCGACTGATTTCGGCCAAAGGGGCTCCGACGTGCGTCGCCCTTTCATGACTCAGAAGTTGAATCGCGCGGAGCGACACCGATGTAGGACTGCACCTCGTCGCTTTTCACCTGCTGCGATTCATAATGTTCCGCACCAGGAACACCCCGACCCAGTGGAACACCCCTCGCCACTCACGACCAGGTTCAGCACCGAAGAGCGATACCGTCTGCTTGTGGAGGCGGTCGCTGACTACGCCATCTACATGCTCGACAGCGAAGGCTTCGTTGTCAGCTGGAATCCAGGTGCGCAGCGGCTCAAGGGTTACTCCGAAGGGGAGATCGTAGGCCGGCACTTTTCCGTGTTCTACGAGCCCGACGACGTTCGCGACGGCCTGCCGACGCGGGCCCTGGCCACCGCTGCCCGGGAGGGACGCTACGAAGCGGAAGGCTGGCGCCGCAAGAAGGACGGCGGGCGGTTCTGGGCGCAGGTCATGGTGAATCCCATCGTGTCTCATGGCGGGGAGCTTCTGGGCTTTGCGAAGGTGACCCGCGACCTCACCGAGCGGCGTGCCGCTGAAGAGGCCCTGCGCCGCAGCGAGGAGCAGTTCACGCTCCTGGTGCAGGCCGTGACCGACTACGCGATCTACATGCTCGACGTCGATGGCGTCATCACCAACTGGAACGCCGGTGCGCAGCGAACCAAGGGTTATGCGCCGCACGAGGTCGTGGGGACCTCTTTCTCGCGCTTCTACCGGCAGCAGGATCGGGAGCGCGGCCTTCCTGCCAAGGCGCTCGCGACGGCTGCGGCCGAAGGCCGCTTCGAGGGAGAGGGCTGGCGGGTGCGGAAGGACGGCACCGAGTTCTGGGCCAACGTCGTCATCGATCCCATCTTCGACGCGAAGGGGGTCCTCATCGGGTTTGCCAAGGTCACCCGCGACATCACTGAAAAACGCGAGGCGCAGCTCGCCCTCGAGCAGGCCAGGGAAGCACTGTTCCAGTCCCAGAAACTGGACGCGATCGGGCAGCTCACCGGCGGCGTCGCCCACGACTTCAACAACCTGCTGATGGTCGTCCTCACCAGTCTGGAACTCTTGCGCCGGGGCCTGCCGGAAGACCAGCGGCTGCACCGCCTCCTTGACAACGCGGTTGAGGGAGCGAAGCGCGGGGTGTCGCTCACGCAGCGGATGCTCGCGTTCGCGCGCCGGCAGGAGTTGTGCCCCGTGAATGTCGATGTTCCTTCGCTGATCAGCGGCATGCGGGAAATGCTCGAACGCACGCTGGGCCCGACGATTCGCATTGACGCGAATTTCCCGGCCGGCCTGAGCCCCGTCAGGGTGGATCACAACCAACTCGAACTGGCCATCCTGAATCTCGCCGTGAACGCGCGCGACGCGATGCCCAACGGTGGCTCGCTCACCTTCGAGGCGAGCGAGGTCGAGGGCACGCCGGCCGACAAGCTCGCGAAAGGCGGGTACCTTCGCCTCTCTTTCGCCGACAGTGGCAGCGGGATGAATGCCGCGACGCTCGCGCGAGCCATGGAGCCGTTCTTCACGACCAAGGGCGTCGGAAGGGGAACGGGCCTGGGCCTGCCCATGGTTCACGGCCTGGCGATCCAATCAGGCGGCAAGTTCGTACTGGAGAGTTCCGAAGGCGCCGGGACACGCGCCTTGCTCTGGTTGCCGGTCTCGACCGAGGCAAGCCCACCGGCGCCCGCCCCGACGCCTGTGCCGGAAGCTCGTGAGAGAGTTGCCGCGCACCTGGTCGTGGCCGTCGACGATGACGCCCTGGTGCTCGCGGGCACGGCATCCATGCTGGAGGACCTCGGTCATAAGGTGCTGTGTGCCGGCAGTGCGAAGGAGGCACTGGAACTGGTCCGGGGCACGCCGGGCGTCGGCATCGTCATCTCCGACCAGGTGATGCCGGGCATGACTGGAGCCCAGCTGTTCGAGGTCTTGCGTGCCGAGCGGCCCGATTTGTTGCTGATCCTCGCATCCGGCTATGCGGATCTGCCCGCCGACCTGGGCCCGCTGACGTTGCGGCTCTCCAAGCCTTTCGACCAGGCCCAACTCGCCGAAGCGATTTTCCGGGCGACGAGGGACTGAGCCATAGCCTTTCATGAACGAGAGTGATCAATGAACGACGACCTGGACGCACGAATCCGCTCGGGCCAAGCGCTGAGCGAATCGATGGGCAATTTCCACGTGACCGGATGGGACCCTGACCGCAAGGCCCTCAAGGCCGCATTCACGGTACGGCGCGAGTATTGCCACACGAACGGCACGATCGCCCAGGGCGGCTTCATCACGGCCTGGCTCGACGCGGCGATGGCGCATGCGGTGATTCACGACACCGGGCATGCGCAGACGGTCTTCAGCCTGGAAATCAAGGTCAGCTTCTACGAGAAGGTGGGCCCGGGCGAGGGTTGGGTCGAGGGGCGGGTGATCCGGCGCGGCAAGCGCGTGACCTTTCTCGAGGCTGCGCTCTACAACCCCGAAGGCAAGCTCGCGGCGGAAGCCACATCGACCGGGATACTCGCGGATCTCTAGACGCCTCAGTGCGAAAACATGCTTCGATGCAAGCGCCGCAGCGACAACCAGACGCTGGCTCCCACCAGCGGAATTGCCAATGCGGTGGTGGATTCGACAGAAAACGGCCAGCCGATGCCTTGGGCACCCTTGGCCAGATAGCTCACCAGCCCGACGATGTAGTAGGTGATGGCGGCCACCGACAAGCCCTCGACCGTCGCCTGGAGCTTCAACTGCAGATCCTGGCGCTTGTTCAGCGCTTCCAGCAATGCCTGGCTGCTCTGCTGTTGTTCGATCTCGACTCTTGTGCGCAAGAGGTTGCTCACGCGGGAAACGCGCCCTGACAGCGCGTCCTGGCGCCGTGCCGCCCACTCGCAGGTCTTGCGCGCCGGCGTCAGGCGCCGCTCGATGAATTCGCCGATGGTCTGCAGGCCTTCCAGTGGTGCCTCGTCGATCTGCGTGATGCGTTGATCCATCAGCTCGAAATAGGCCGTGCTCGCCGAGAATCGGGAGTGTGTCGCCGCGTATTGGCTTTCCACGTGTGCGGCCAGCCGGGTAAGCCGATCGAGCAGCTTGGGTTCCTCGTGCCGCTCGGCGCTCCGGATGGCGAGCGCGATCTCTGCCAGATCGCCCTCGGCGCTCGACAAGGCAGCGGCGGCCTTTCGCGCCGCCGGCAATCCCAGCATCGCGGCCATCCTGTAGGTCTCGATCTCCAGCAGGCGCTGCACCAGCCTGCCCAACCTGCGCGGCGGCAGCGCATCTGCATACACCAGGAAGCGAGAAGAGCCGTTCGGCTGAATGACGAAGTCGGCAAAGACTTCGGCCTGGTAATTCGCCACGGCCGAACCCAACAGGGCGTCTTCTCTCAGAACCTGTTGGCGCCAGGTGTCTCCGGAGGTTCGAGACCCGGGAAGGACCCACATATTGATGCTGCTGAGGCATTGGCCGGGCAGACCGCTCAGCCATTCTTGCGGCACCGCCTCGATCGCGTTGGCGAGTTGCTTGGCCGCCAGTTCGTTGTCCTTGAGGCGCACCGTGAATGTCCAGGTGACGAACTCCGTGTGCAATTCCCACCGAAGCCGAAAGGCTCCCAGGTCGACGCGCAGATGGGAAGTGTGCTCGTCAGGTGGCGGTACATGATGATCGCGCAAGAGCACGCCCAGGTGATGGCGACTCTCGACCCGCTGCGTTGAATCGGCGAGCATGACCAGATGCGCAATCCCCAATGGCGCCGCCATGGCCTCGGGCGGGCGGGCGTGAACTTCGTTGTGAAGCGATGCTCGTTCAGGGTGGGGAACCAGGTGCATGACGGGCCTGTCGTACTAGTCGTGAAAGTTGGTGCGCAGTGTGTCATGCCTCCCCGTCAATGCAGCTTCAGGCCCGGCACCTCCAGCGTCGTGCGCAGGATCGTCCCGGTCGCGGATTCGGTGCAGTGGAGCACTTTGCGTGCCGGTCCCCCGTAGGCCATATTGGTCAGGGACATGCCTTCGATGCTCCGCAGGACGATCACCGGCTCCGCGCGATGGTTCAGCACCCACACGTAGCCGAGGCCGGGGTTCGCCACGAGCAGGCGACCTTCTTCATCCATGGCAAGCCCGTCGGGGCCGCTCGGTCCGTAGGAGGTGAAGAACTGACCGACCTTCGCCACGCTGCCGTCCTGCATCAGCGGCACCCGCCAGACGCAGTTGCCCCGCGTCGCGGCGACATGAAGCACGCGTTCATCCGGCGAGAGCACCACGCCGTTCGGGCTCGGGACGTTATGCAGCAGCAGGTCGAGGCGGCCGTCCGGAGCGAGCCGGTAGACACGACCCGTAGGCTCGTGCATTCCGCTCTGCCCCTGGTCCGTGAAGTAGAGGTTGCCGCGCGAATCGAAGATCAGGTCGTTCAAGCCCCTGAAGCGCTCGCTGTTGCGTCGCTCCAGGTAGGGCTTGACCACGCCGCTGACCACGTCGAGCGCCATCAGGCCGTTCTTGTAGTCGGTGATGACGAGCGTGCGTTCGTCGGCGAACTTCATGCCGTTGGGCTCGCCGTCGAACTCGGCGACCAGTTCCCAGTGGCCAGCGGGGTCGATGCGGAAGATGCGTCCCCACGGGATGTCGGTCACGTACAGATTGCCGGCGGCGTCGAAGACCGGTCCTTCGAGGAAGCTGTCGACGGGTGCCCCGCCGCGGTTCGCGTCGGCCCATGCCGAGCGCTGGCCGGTTCGTCGCCAGCGCTCCGGCATGCGGGTGAAGACGTCGAGATCGCGGACTTCGGGCGGCTGCAGCAGCATGCGAATCTCCTGGTGGATCAGAGGGCCGACTATTGTTTCTCGACCTTGGCGGCTGCAGCCACCGCGCTCCACAACTGCGTGTTGTCGCGCAGCATCTTCGTGAAGGCATCGCCCGACACCACCGAAGGCACCGAACCGAGATCGGCGGAGAACTTCTGCACGTCCGGGCTCGCCATGGCCGCTGCGACTTCCTTCTGCAAGCGCTGCATCACCGCCGCAGGCGTTCCCTTGGGTGCCCAGAGCCCCGTGAAGTTGATGACGCTGTAGTCCTTGATGCCAGCCTCGGCGAAGGTCGGAACATTCGGCAATGCCGCCAGGCGTTTGTCGCCGCTGATGCCCAGCAGCCGCACCTTGCCACCCTTGACCTGGCCCATCACGCCGGGTGTCGACGCGATCTGGAAATCGATGGTGCCGGACAGCAGGGCCAGCGTGGCCTCGCCTGCGCCCTTGAACGGAACGTGCGTGACATCGATCTTCGCTGCGCTGGCCAGGGCCTCGGTAGAGAAGTGCGGCGTCGTTCCGGCGCCGCCGGTTCCGTAGTTGAGCTTGCCAGGGTTCGCCCTGGCGTAGCCGAGCAGGTCCGACAGAGTCTTGAAGCGGGACTCTGCGCCGACCACCAAGGCCATCGGGGCGAAGTTGAAGGCGGCAACCGGGAGCAGGTCGCGCTCGTGATCGAACGGAAGCTTGCTGAAGACGTGCGGCAGGATCGAGTAGGTCGTGTCGTTCGCCATCAAGGTGTAGCCGTCCGGCGCGGCCTTGGCGACCTGCTGCGCGCCGATCGTGCCGGTGGCGCCTGCCTTGTTCTCCACGAAGAAGCTCTGCCCGGTCTGTTCGGTGAGCTTCTGCGCGATGCGACGCGTGACCTGATCGACCGCGCCTCCGGGCGGATACGGCACGACGATGCGGACCGGCTTCGAGGGGTAGTCACCCTGCGCGAAGGCGGCACCGCCGGCAGCACAGAGCGCCACCGTACACAGCGCGACCCGCATGGCCTTGCTTGAAATGCTCATTGAATGTCTCCTGATGGATTGCGAACAGGGCTGTCAGGCGGTCGCCCGCTGCTTCGCCAGGACCTCCAGCGCGTTCTTCGCTGCGGCAACCCCCATGTTCACGTAGGCGTCGCTGGTCACGCCACCGATGTGCGGGCTCAGGACGAATCCCTTTTCACCCTGGAAGGGATGCCCGGCGACCATCGGCTCGACCGCAAAGCTGTCCAGGCCCGCGGCCATCACCTGGCCCGATCGCACGGCGGCAAGGAGTGCGTCTTCGTCGATCAGGCCACCTCGCGCGGTGTTGATCAGGATCACGCCGCGACGAGTCTTCGCCAGCGTTTCCGCATTCACCATCTTGCGGTTTTCCTCGGTCAGCGGGCAATGCAGGGAGATCACCTCGGCTTCACGCCAGATCGTCGGCATGTCGACCAGTTGCAGACCGTCGGGCACGTTCCTGGCAAACGGATCGAAGCCGATCACACGCATGCCGAGGGCATTGGCCATCCGCGCAAAGCGCAGACCGATCGCGCCCAGCCCGACCAGCCCCACGGTGCGACCATTCAGTTCGAGGCTCTTGTGCGTGGCCTTGTCCCAATGTCCGCCGTGCATGCGCTCATCGAGCGATACGACGGACTTTGCGCAGGCGAGCATCAGCGCCAGCGCCTGCTCGGCGACGGCCGCGGCATTGGCGCCAGCCGCGGCGACGACTTCGATGCCGCGTTCTCCGGCTGCGGCCTTGTCGATCGTGTCGGTCCCGCTGCCGTGCTTGGAGATCACGCGCAGAGAGGGCGCCGCATCCATCGCCGTCGCGCCGACCTTGCTGTAGCGAACGATGATCGCGGCGGGATCGTGCCGCGCGCAGAGCGCCACCACGTCGTCTTCGCTCGGTGTCTTGCCGGCGAAGATCACCTCGTGCCCTCGCAGGAGTTCGAGTGCTTGCGGCGCCAGGTCCGCGCCGGTGACGAGAATGGTGCTCACAGCGTCTCTCCTTCCTTGAGGACGCCGGCGGCCCGCAGCGCGCCGTCGAGCCACGAGGCGGAGGTGTTGCCTTCCTTGATCGCTGCGATGCGCTTCGCTTCGTCCTGCACTTTCTTGCGCGCCGCGCCGACCAGCGATTCGATCTTCTCGCGCTCGACGACCATCACGCCGTCGCCGTCGCCGATGACGAAGTCCCCGGCGCGCACCGTCACGCCGCCGACGGTCACCGGATGTCCGATGCGGCCACCGATGTTCTTGGTCGGGCCGTTCGGATTCGTGCCGACCGAAAACACCGGGTAGTCCATCTCGTCGATCTCCAGGCTGTCGCGCACCGCGCCGTCCACGACGACGCCGGCTATGCCGCGCTGGCGGCACGCGGTCATCATGATGGTGCCCATGAGGGCCGAGGTCTGGTCCGCCTTGCCATCGATGACGAGGACGTCACCAGGCTTCGCCAGCGCAATCGCTGCATGGATCATGAGGTTGTCACCCGGCCGCACCTCGACGGTCAGGGCCGGGCCGGCGACCTTCATTCGGCTGCGCAGGGGCTTGATCCGGCCATGCAGCGCGCCGCGGCGGCCGGCCACGTCGGCAAGGATCGCCGGCTGGAATTCGGAGGCTTGCTTGACGATGTCGGCGGGAACGCGCTCGAAGTCGCGAATGATCTCGGGGAGTGGGTGGCTCATGATGGGTCTTTCGATGAAGGGAGGCAAAAGGGAGATGAAGGGCAGGGCATGGCTGCGCCATGCCGGGTCGCACATGCGGTGCCGACTGGGTTTCCGGCGCGCCGGTGATCAGGTGGAGTGGTAGGTCAGTCGACCTTGGCGCCGGAGTCCTTGACGACCTTCCCCCAGCGGACGATGTCGTCCTGGATCAACTTGCCGAATTGCTCGGGCGTGCCGCCGAGCACATCCGCGCCCTGGCCTTCGAGCTTCTTTCTCACGTCGGCGTCCTGCAAAGCCTTGTTGAAGGCAGCGTTGAGCTTGGCCACGGCGTCCTTCGGCATGGAGGCTGGCCCGGCAATGCCGAACCAGGTCACCGCCTCGAAGCCCTTGAAGCCGGACTCCGCAACGGTGGGCACATTGGGCAGGTCGTTGACGCGCTTGTCCGACGTGACCGCGATCGCGCGCATCTTGCCGCTGCGGATGTGGCCGATCAGGGTCGGGACCGATGACATGTAGAGCTGGATCTGCCCGCCGATCAGATCGGTCGCGCCCTGCGCCGCTCCCTTGTAGGGCACATGCGTGAACTTCACGCCCGCGACCTTCTGGAACTGCTCGACCGCCAGGTGGGCGACCGTGCCGCTGCCCGAGCTTGCGTAGTTGATTGCATCGGGCTTGGCCTTGCCGGCGGCAATGACGTCGGCCAGCGTCTTGTAGGGAGAGTCTGCCGCGACGACGAGAACCAACGGCGAACTGGCGACCAGCCCGACCGGCGCCAGATCCTTCTGCGGGCTGTAGGGCAGCTTCGAGTACAGCGTGGGATTGATGGCCAGGTTGCTGGTCTGCCCGAGCACGATGGTGTATCCGTCCGGCGCCGACTTGGCGGCAGCATCGACGCCAAGGTTGCCGCCAGAACCCGGCTTGTTGTCGACGATCAGCGTCCAGCCCTGCTGGGTCGCGACCTTGGTCGCGACTTCACGGGCGATGGCGTCGGTGCCGCCGCCGGCCGGAAAGGGCACGATGAGCTTGATCGGCCGCGAGGGATAGGCCTGCGCGAATGCAGCGCAACTGGCGAAGGATGCGACGACGAGCAGTGCGGCGCGGCGGGAAAGTTCGAGCTTCGAGATAGGCAAGGTTGTCTCCGGTTCGTGATCTGGTTCGGGGCCTCTTCAGGCATGGACGGACTGTAGATTTGCGTTCCGATACGTACAATGGGGTTGCACCAGACGGACCATGACCCATGCAGCGAAACAATGTCCAAGAGAAGAAAACCAGCGGATCCGTCGATGCGGAAGTAGCGACCGAGGGCCAGGAATCCGGAGGAGTCACTGCCGTTTTACGGGCTCTTCAGTTGCTGGAGGCGTTCGGCATGCAAGACCAGCGCCTCTCCCTCGCGGAGCTGACGCGCCGCAGCGGCCAGCACAAGACCACGGCCTTGAGGCTTCTCCGAACGCTGGCCCACAGCGGCTACGTCGTCCAGCGCGAGGATGGCGAATGGCGGCTGGGGCCGGCCGCTGGCTGGCTTGGAGCGCGCTATCAGGCAGCCTTCGACGTCAACAACGTCGTCGAGCCGATGCTGCGTGAGCTGACGCAGGCGACCGGCGAGAGCGCGGCCTTCTATGTGCGCGAAGGAAACATCCGCACGTGCATCGTGCGGGTCGAGGGGCCGCAGCCCATCCGCCACCATGCGCGAATGGGCTCGGCCCTTCCGCTCGACAAGGGCTCGCCGGGCCGGGTCATCCTCGCCTTTTCAGGCGAGCCTGGCGCCCTGTACGAAGAGATCAGGCAGCGCGGCTACCACTTCTCCATTGGCGAGAGAGAGGAGGGCGTGGCGACGGTGTCCGCGCCGGTCTTCGGCCTGAACTGGCGGCTGCTCGGTTCGGTGTGCATCTCGGGGCCTGCCGATCGCTTGCCGAAGAACAAGTTGCTGCGGCACGCGAAGACGATTATCAAGGCCGCCAATCAACTGTCCTACGCGCTCGCCGGAAGCTCGACGCCGCAGACGCCGAAGGTGGTGTCCGCCTGGCACCCCTAGCCCGCGGTGAGAATGTTCGCCGTACGAGCCCCGCGGCGGGCTTGATCGACACACGGAGTCCTGCATGCAATGGACAGAAATCTTCGGGTATCTCGGCGCGCTGATGACGCTGACCACCTTCTCGATGAAGACGATGCTGCACCTGCGCATGGCAGGGATCCTGTCGAACCTGGTCTTCATCACCTATGGGGGCCTGGGTCACGTCTATCCGGTGCTGCTGCTCCACCTGGCGCTGCTGCCCTTGAACGTGTGGCGCCTTCGGCAGTTGCAGCAGCTGACCCGTGAAATGAAGCTCATCACTTCGAGTCGACTCTCGATGGAGTGGCTCAAGCCCTTCTCCCGCCGCAAGTCGGTTCAGGCTGGGGACACGCTTTTTCGCGCGGGCGACGCGGCTGCGGAGGTCCTGTTCGTACTCAGCGGGCGCTTTCGCGCGCTCGAAGCGGATGTTGCCCTGGAACCGGGAGAACTCATCGGCGAGCTGGGACTGATCAACAGGGCGCACCAACGGACTCAGACCGTCGTATGCGAACAGGCCGGATCGCTCCTGGTGGTGACCTACGACGAGGTCAGGCAGATGTACTTTCAGAACCCCAAGTTCGGCTTCTTCTTTCTGGAACTGGTGGCGGAGCGGTTGATGCGGGACGCGAAGCGAACGACGCTGGCGCCGGATGTGGACCCCCGTCGTGACGCAGGCAACCCGAGCGCAGCCTGAATTCCATCTTGATGCCGATCCCTTCGGGCGTATAAACCGTCCCGGAGAACACCACTTGAAAATCATCATCCTCGGCGCAGGCCGAATCGGCGAGAGCGTGGCCGGCACGCTCGTCTCGGAGCGCAACGACATCACCGTCATCGACACCGACGGCGCGCGCCTGCGAGAACTCGAAGAACGCTTCGAACTGCGTGGTGTGGTGGGCAGCGGCATCGAGCCCGATGTACTGGTCGAAGCCGGCGCGCGCGATGCCGACATGCTGATCGCCTGCGCCGCGCAGGACGAGACGAACCTGGTCTGCTGCAAGGTCGCCTACCAGATGTTCGGCATTCCGACGCGCATCGCCCGAGTGCGTTCCAACGCCTACAAGGAAGACAGCCCGCTCCTCGGCAAGGAAGGCTTTGCGGTCGATTGCGTGATCTGCCCGGAGGAATCGCTGACCCGCTACATCGGCAAGCTGGTCGAGTACCCCGAGGCGCTGCAGGTGCGCGAATTCGCCAACGGGCTGGCCTGCCTGGTGTCGGTGCGCGCGGTGGCGGGCGCGCCGATGGTGCGTCACAGCATCGCCGAACTGCGCGAAACCGTACCCGATGCCGACATGCGCATCGTCGGCATCTATCGCCGGCTCGAGAACGAGCCCGACCGATTCATCGTCTGCGAAGGCCCGACGCTCATCGAGCCCGGCGACGAGGTCTTCGTGCTGTCGGCGCGCGAGCACCTGCAATCGGTGCTATCGGCGCTGCACCGCTACGACCAGGCCGACCATCGCGAGGTCGAACGAATCATGATCGCGGGCGGCGGCCGCGTGGGGCTGCGGCTCGCAAAGCAGCTCGTCGAGACCGGCCGCAAGTACCAGATCAAGGTGCTGGAGCGCGACCACGCGCGTTGCGTGCAACTCGCCTCCGAACTTCCGCACGACGTGCTGGTGCTGCACGGCGACGGCACCGACGAAGACTTGCTGGAAGACGAGGGGATCGAGAACATCGACCTGTTCCTCTCGCTCACCAGCGACGACGAGGACAACATCATGGCCAGCCTGCTGGCCAAGCGCCTGGGTGCGACGCGCGTGCTGGCGCTGATCAACCGGCGCAGCTACGCCGACCTGATGCACGGCACGCAAATCGACATTGCGCTGTCGCCCGCGCAGACCATGCTCGGCGAGCTGCTGGCCTATGTGCGGCAGGGCGACGTGCAGGCGGTGCACAGCCTGCGCCGCGGCGTGGCCGAGGCGCTGGAGATCGTGGCGCGCGGCGACCGCAAGACATCGCGCGTGGTCGGACGCAGGATCTCGGAGATCCAGTTGCCCAAGGGCGCGCAGTTCGGCCTGGTCATGCGCGGGCTGCCGGACATCGGCGAGGGCATGATCCCGGCAGGCGAGGCGCCGCCGACACCGGCGAAAGTGATCATCGCGCGCGGCGACACCGTGATCGAGAGCAACGACCACGTCGTGATCTTCGTGCCGCGCAAGCGCCTGGTGCGCGACGTGGAAAAGTTGTTCCGCGTGAGCGCCACCTTCTTCTGACCCCCCGGGCCTCGTTCATGAGCGACTTCTTTCCGGTGTTGCGCGTGCTCGGCGCGCTCCTGACCTTCTTTTCGTTCGGCATGTTCGTACCGTGGGTCATCTCGCAGACGCACGCCGACGGCCTGCGCCACGTGTGGGCCATCTCCGCCGGGATCTCCTTCGTCTGCGGCGCCGCGCTGTGGGGCGGCCTGCGCCGCTACAAGCGCGAGCTGCAAGCGCGCCACGGCATTTTCCTGGTGTCGTTCACGTGGGTGCTGCTGCCGCTGTTCGCCACACTGCCCATGATGTGGGCGCTCGACAGCATCGGGCGGCCGGTCAACTTCACGCACGGGTATTTCGAGGCGGTGTCGGGCCTCACGACCACGGGCGCGACGGTGCTCGTCAAGCTGGACGAGTTGCCCGTGTCGATCAACGTTTGGCGCACCTTCCTGCAATGGCTTGGCGGCATGGGCATCCTGGTGCTGGCGGTGGCCATCCTGCCGCTGCTGGGCGTGGGCGGCAGCCAGCTCTTCAAGGCCGAGGTGGCCGGGCCCATCAAGGACAGCAAGATCACGCCGCGCGTGAAGGACACCGCCAAGGGGCTCTGGGGCATCTACGCGACCTTCTCGACGGTCTGCTTTCTCGCGTACTGGGCCGGCGGCATGACGGCCATGGACGCGATGATGCACATGTTCACCACCGTGAGCCTAGGCGGGCTCTCGTCGCACGACGCGAGCTTCGCGCACTTCGGGTCGCCTCTGCTCGAAGGCGTGGCAGTGGTCTTCATGCTCGCGGCGAGCTGCAACTTCGCGCTGTACTTCGTCGCGATGCGAAAGGGTCACTGGCGTGGCTTCTGGCGTGACCCGGAGTTGCGCGCCACGCTCACCGCGCTGATCGGCGGCGGCCTGATCGTGGCGATCGTGCTGTGGGTGAAAGGCGTCTACGGGCCGGTGGATGCGCTGCGCTACGGCTTGTTCCACACCATCTCGGTCGGCAGCACGACCGGGTTTGCCACCGTCGACTACCTGGCCTGGCCGGTGTTCGCGCCGCTCTTCATGCTGCTGCTCTCGGGCGTGGCGACCAGCGCAGGCTCGGCCGGCTGCGGCATCAAGATGGTGCGGGTTCTCATCCTGGTGAAGCAGGCGCGGCGCGAGATGACGCGCCTCGTGCATCCGCGCGCAGTGCAGCCGGTGACGCTCGGCAACATGGTGGTCGACCACCGTGTGATCTTCTCCGTGCTGGCCTTCATGCTGGTCTACGGCGTGACCACGATCTCGCTGAGCATGCTGCTGGTGCTGACCGATCTCGATCCGGTCACGGCCTTCAGCGCCGTGCTTGCCAGCGTGAACTGCACCGGCCCGGGGCTCGGCACCGTCGGTCCGGCCGGCAACTTCAGCGGCCTGACGAATTTCCAGGTGTGGGTCTGCACCTTCGCCATGGTGCTCGGCCGCCTGGAGATGCTGAGTTTCATCGCGCTGCTGACCCCCTCGTTCTGGCGCAAGTAATCAGCTGCGGTCGCATGTCGGCCGACTCCGTTCGCTCTGCGGGAAGACCTGCGTTGTTGCGCTGGTGCCGATCGGGTAATGTCCCCCGCCATCAATGTCCCAAGGATCAGATGGTGACTCGACGCAATCCGAACACTGTCCAATGAATCTCGACGAGATCACTCAGGCCGTCATCGCTTTCATTCGGGCACATGAGGGATGGGCAGTTCCGATCGTGCTGGTCCTCGCGTTCGGGGAATCGCTGGCATTCATTTCCCTGCTGGTGCCCGCGACCGTGATCCTGTTTGGCGTGGGTTTTCTCATCGCGGGCAGCGGAATTTCGTTCTGGCCGATCTGGTGTGCCGCTGCGGCCGGAGCCTTTCTGGGGGACTGGTTGTCCTTCTGGATCGGCGCACGACTGAAGAGCGATGTCGGCAACTATTGGCCGTTATCCCGCCGTCCTGACCTGATCCCGCGAGGGCATCGGTTCTTCGAGCGCTGGGGAGTAGCCGGTGTGTTTTTCGGACGCTTCTTCGGCCCCCTGCGCGCATCCGTGCCGCTGGCAGCGGGCATCTGCGACATGTCCGTCACAACATTCCAGATCGCCAACATCGCCTCGGCGATGGTGTGGGCCACTGGCATCCTGGCGCCCGGTGCGTTCGGAATTCAGTGGCTGCAGACGTGGCAGTGAGTCGCCCCGCGAGACTTCGCGAAGCTACGACGCCTCGCATGCGGTACCGAGAAATCGAGTCGCTTGCCCTTTGGGGCAATACGGTTGCCCGCTGGCCCTATTTGAGGCTCCCAACGTGCCTGTCAGGATGCGAAACAGCGAACAAGGCGAAAGTCCACCATGAAATCCAACACCAGGCCCAGGGCGCCCGTGAGGCAGCGGGTGATCGACGAGCTCGTGGAAGTCGCGATCCTCACTGCCTACCTCTTTGTCACCATCGGCGCGATGAACCTGATGAAGGCCGCGGTACTTGAAGATCATGGCATCCACCTCGCGTACTGGGGTGTTGCCATCGTGAAGGCCTTGTTGCTCGCCAAGTTCATGATGGTGGGCAAGGCACTGAGGATCGGAGAGCACAACCCCGAAAGCCCGCTCATCTGGCCGACGCTGCGAAAGGCGTTCGTCTTCGTGCTGCTGTTGTTCTTCCTGACGGTCGTCGAGGAGGTCCTGGTCGGCTGGTTTCACCGGCGCTCCCTGGGCGACTCGCTGGGCGAACTGTTCGGCGCGCGCTTGCCCGAAGTGCTGGCCGGGACGCTCATCCTGTTGCTGGTGCTCATTCCCTATTTCGCGTTCCAGGTGCTCGCCGAAGCGCTTGGCGAACGCAGGCTGGTCGCGATGTTCCTTTGGGACCGGCATGCGGGCGAAAGCAGACCGCACGCCACGGATCGCGACGGTTAGCCAGCGTCACGAAGTTGCAGAACGAAACTCAAGGCGACTACCATTTTGCGAACATCATTGTTGCAAGCGCCGCCCATCGACGCCGCTTTGGAGACCTGATTGGCATCATTCCCTGGCTCCGCAGGCACCGCCGACGAGCTGTTGCTCAAGGTGTCGCCGCCGCGCGTCCCGCGCCATCTCGTCGCTCGCGCGCGCTTGCTCTCGGGTGAGGGCGGCCAGCTGGACTGCCCGGTGATCCTGGTGCAGGCGCCTGCCGGTTTCGGAAAGACCTCTCTGCTCGCGCAGTGGCGGCGTGAGCATCTGGCGCAAGGGGCCGTTGTTGCGTGGCTGTCCGCGCAAGAGGGGGACGAACCACGAAGGCTCTCGCAAGGCCTTGCGCTGGCAGTGCGCCAGGCAGCGGGGCGTCCCACCTTTGGCCACACGCTGCTCGAAGGATCCTCCGGTCTCGGCGAACTCGAGGGCATCACCGTCTGGCTCGCGGAAGTGGCACAGACTGCATTGAACGTCGTGCTGATGGTCGACGAAGCCGACCGCTTGCCGGCCGGCTCGCGCAGCGCCCTGGCTTACCTGATGCGTAATGCGCCGCCCAACTTGCGCACGGTCGTGGCAACGCGTGTCGATTGCAACCTCGACATCGATGACCTCATCGCCTACGGACAGTGCGCCGTCGTCGGGCAGGACGTGCTGCGCTTTCGGCTCGAAGAAACTCTCGAACTGGTTCGGGCTCGCTTCGCTGCGCAGGTCGACAGCGACACGGCGGCACGTCTTCACGAGTTGACAGAGGGATGGCCGCTAGGCCTCCAACTCGCATTGACGGTCGTCGAACGGGCCGCCGATCCTCGCGCCGAAGTGCAGGCGATGGCCACACATGGCGGCAAGCCGCGCGATCAACTCGTCGGCACGCTGCTGGCGAACCTGGACCCGAACGACCTCGGCTTCCTTACGCGCATCTCCATCCTCGACAGCCTGCATGGCGACTTGTGCCGCTCTGTCGCGCTGATGGACGACGCCGCCGAGCGGCTGGAGCGCATGTGCAACGACACCCCGGTGTTCATCACGAGCGAGCAGGGCGAATGGCTGCGGGTCCACAACCTGGCGCGCGATGCATTGCGCCAGCGTTTCGCGATGCTCCCCACCGATGAGCAGGCCCAGTTGCATGCACGCGCCGTGCCGTGGCTGGCCGAGCGTGGCCGGCTCGAGGCGGCCGCCGGCCATGCGCTGCTCGCCGGCCAGCACGATCTGGCCTACGAACTCGCCGAGCGCAGCCTGTACGAATCGACCATGCATGGCCGCACGGACGCGGTGGTCGAGTGGCTGGAGCGCCTGCCTGCGGCGGAGCTGGATCGGCGTCCGCGCCTCCTGCTTGCCATTGCGTGGGCCTTGGTGAGCGGCGAGCGGCACGAGGAAGCGGGGCGTCAGGTCGATCGCATGCTCGTGTTGCCCGGGGCCGATGAGGCGCTGCGTTGCGAATGCGCGCTCATCGTCAGCGGCGCAGCGGTGTTCGCGGACGAGCCCGATCGCTTCGCCCGCTTGCACGACCCTTGGGCCGAGGCGCCGCCGCTGGACGATCCGCTGCTGAAGCAGATCCATGCCAACCGCACTGCCTTTCGCACGCTGCTGGACGGCGATCCGGCGCTCGCACGGCTGAGGCAGCAGCAGGCGCCTCGGGCGCCCGGTGGTCGCACACCCGACTACGTGAAGCGGTGGGGCGAGTTCATCATCGCCATGAGCTACGTATGGGAAGGCCAGGTGCTGCTGGCCGACAATCTGCTGCGGCCGTCTCTGGCGGGCTCCGAGGCAACCCTCGGCCGGCGCAGTTCCTTCGTGGTGATGCAGGCCGCGCTGCTGGCTTCCGCCGTGTGGGAGCGCGACCGCCCGGACGAGGCTGTCGCCTTGCTGGCCAACCGTCTCGACGTGGTCGAGCGCACCGGACTGCCGGAAGTGCTGCTCCTGAGTTACCGGACCTTGGCACGCATCGCCGTGGCGGAGGGTGCGGAGCATCGCGCGATCGAGTTGCTCGAAGCGCTGCACGCAGTCGGCGTCTCGCGCCGACTGCCGCGGCTGCGCATCGCCAGCCTCTCCGAGCAGGTGCGCCTGCATGCGCGGCGCTACCGGGCCCAGACCTGCCGGGACCTGTGCGACAGGATCGATGCAGTCCTGGCCGAGGCGGGCTTGCCCGAAGGACCCCTCTGGCGACGCAGCGTCGGTCCGCTGCGGGAATTGGCGCTGGGCCTTGCGGCCATCGCGGCGCAGGACTGGCGCGGCGCGCTCGAACCACTGGCGCGCGCCGACGAAGTGGCGCAACAGGTCAAGCAGGGCCGCCTTCATATCGAGATCGTTGGACTTCGGGCGTTCGCGCTCGATCGTTGTGGCGAGAAGGCGGCGAAGCTGCTGTTGCGAGAGGTGGCCGGCCTGGCGCGTGCCTATGGACTTCTGCGTGTGTTCGAGGACGCCCATCCCGATCTCGGCACCTGGGCACGGGAGATCGAAGGGACCGAGGCGCGCATGCCTGCCAGCGGCATGATGCCCGGGACGCTGCCCCGCCCGGAGGCGGTGCGTGAACCGGCGCAACTGCCTGCGACGCCGAGCACCGCCCTCACGCCGAAGGAGCGCGAGGTGCTGGCGCTGTTGACGCGCAATCTGTCGAACAAGGAAATCGCCCTGGCGATGCAGGTCGGCGAAGAAACGATCAAGTGGCACATGAAAAACCTTTTCGCCAAGCTGGATGCGGGATCGCGCAAGCAGGTGGTGCTGCGCGCGCGCATCCTCGGCCTGCTGCAGTAGGCCCCGACTTGTAACGGTCCAGCGACACAAATGAGGCCACCCCCCTCTGCAATGGGGGGGAGTGCGGGCTTGTCTCTCCTTAATCTTCGCTGACTCGGGCGCCGCCGCACAGGGCAGGCGCCATCCGCGACACACGAGGCCGATCCGGCCCCCAAAGGAGACAAGCAGCATGACCCCGTCCAGCTCCGCGAATTCGCTTCAAGGTGCACCCGCCATCGTCCGCGCTTCGGCGCTGAAGACATCCCTCCGCGTGGAGCCATTGACCTGCACGATCGGCGCCGAGATCGGCAATGTCGACCTGGGTGCCGCGTCGCGCGACGCATCGCTCATGGAGGAAATCCGCCGCCTGCTGCTGAAGCACCGGGTGATCTTCTTCCGCGACCAGGACATCACGCGCGCCGAGCACGTGGCCTTCGCGCGCCACTTTGGCGAACTCGAGGAACACCCGGTCGCCGGCAGCGACCCGGATCACCCGGGACTGGTGCGCATCTACAAGTCGCCCGACACCCCGAACGACCGCTACGAGAACGCCTGGCACACCGACGCGACCTGGCGCGAGAAGCCGCCGTTCGGTTGCGTGCTGCATTGCGTCGAATGCCCGCCCGTGGGCGGCGACACGGTGTGGGCCAACATGGTCGAGGCCTACGCGCATCTTCCCGAGGAGATCAAGACCAAGATCGCCGACCTCCGCGCGCGCCACAGCATCGAGGCCAGCTTCGGCGCGGCGATGCCGATCGAAAAACGCCTGGCGCTGCGGGCCCAGTTTCCCGATGCCGAGCACCCGGTGGTGCGCACCCATCCGGAAACCGGCGAGAAGGTGCTGTTCGTCAACGCTTTCACGACGCACTTCACCAACTACCACACGCCGGCGAACGTGCGCTTCGGCCAGGACGCCAACCCCGGCGCGAACCTGCTACTGAACTACCTCGTGAGCCAAGCCAATGTGCCGGAATTCCAGGTGCGCTTCCGCTGGACGAAGAACACCGTCGCCTTCTGGGACAACCGCTCCACCCAGCACTACGCGGTCATGGACTACCCGCCCTGCCATCGAAAGATGGAGCGCGCCGGGATCATGGGCGAAGCGACGTTCTGAACCGCACGCCTGTTCTCGTTTCACCCTCAACACACAGAAAGACAAACCATGAATTTCCTCGACGGATCGCTGTTCCCCGAAAACCAGGACAAGCTGGTCATCACTGCCGCACCTTATGGCCCCGAGTGGATTCCGTCCGATTTCCCGCAGGACATCCCGGTCACGATGGAAGAGCAGGTGCAGAAGGCGGTCGATTGCTACAACGCCGGCGCCTCGGTGCTGCACCTGCATGTGCGCGAGTTGGACGGCAGGGGCTCCAAGCGGCTGTCGATGTTCAACGAGCTGATCGCCGGCGTTCGCAAGGCCGTGCCCGACATGGTCATCCAGGTCGGCGGTTCGATCTCCTTTGCGCCGGAAACCGACGGCGCCTCCGCGAAGTGGCTGAAGGACGACACGCGCCACATGCTCGCCGAGCTCGATCCGAAGCCGGACCAGGTCACGGTCACCGTCAACACGACGCAGATGAACGTGCTGGAGCACATGGAAGCCGAAGACATCGCGGGCACGTCCCTGGCCGACCCGGAGATCAACGCGGCCTACCGCGAGATGATCGTCCCCTCCGGCCCCGGCTTCATCGACGAGCATGTGCGCCGCCTGAGCGCCGCCGGCATCCAGAGCGCGTTCCAGTTCTACAACATCAACAGCTACGAGACGGTCGAGCGCCTGATTCGCCGCGGTGTTTACAAGGGTCCGCTGGTGATGAACTGGGTGGCGATCAGCGGCGGCATGGACGCGCCGAACATCTACAACCTGGCCAACTTCCTGCGTGCCATCCCCGACGGCGCCATGCTGACGGTGGAAAGCAGCATGCGCAATGTGTTGCCCATCAACATGATCGGCATGGCCATGGGCCTGCACGTGCGCTGCGGCATCGAGGACAACCTCTGGAACCAGTCGCGCACGGAGAAGATGACGTCGGTGCAACAGATCGAGCAGCTCGTGCGCATGTCGCGCGAGTTCGGCCGCGAGGTCGCCAATGGCAAGGAAGCCCGCGAGATCCTGAAGATCGGCGTGTTCTACGAGACCGTCGAGGAGACTCTGGCCGCCAACGGCTTCGCACCCAACCCCAAGGGACGCCAGCAGGGCTACCTGCGCAAGGTGGCGTGAGCATGACGGCCGCTCTTTCCATGCCGACGGTCCTCATCGTCCCCGGGCTGCGCGACCACGTGGACACGCACTGGCAGACGTTTCTGGCCGCGGACCTGGAGGCCCGCGGCCGCAGGGTGCGCACGGTGCCGCCCATGGGGCGCGACGATCTCGACTGCGCGGCCAGAGTCGATGCCATCGAGCGTACCGCCAACCTCATCTCGGGACCGCTGGTCGTCGTCGCCCACAGCGGCGGCACCTTGATGGTCGCGCACTGGGCGCGGCGGACGCGGCGCCCGGTGCAGGGAGCACTGTTGGCGACGCCGCCGGATTTCGAGCGTCCCATGCCGGAGGGCTATCCGACGGTCGAGGCTTTGCTCGACGCCGGCTGGCTGCCCGTGCCACGCAGGACGCTGCCCTTCCGCAGCATCGTCGCGGCGAGCCGCAACGATCCGCTCGCGGCCTTCGACCGTGTCGCCACGCTCGCCCGCGATTGGGGGAGCGAACTGGTCGACATGGGCGAGGTCGGCCATCTCAACCCGGCCTCGGGATACGGACCCTGGCCGCTCGCCGAGTACCTCATTCGCGACCTTTCCACGCCGCTCGCCGTGGCCGACTGACGCTGCCGCGATTCAACACACATCCAAGGAAACCCCATCATGTCCAAAGCCATACGTCTGCACCAGACGGGCGGGATCGAAGTGCTCCAGCTCGAGAACGTCGAGGTCGGCAATCCCGGCCCCGGCCAGGTTCGCATCCGGCACACCTACGTCGCGGTCAATTTCATCGACATCTATTTCCGCACCGGCCGGTATCCGATGCCACTGCCCAACGGCCTCGGCTCCGACGCCGTCGGCGTCATCGAGGCCGTGGGCGAGGGCGTGACCGACCTGCACGCCGGCCAGCGCGTGGGCTACCTCATGGGCCCGCAGGGCGCCTATTCGGATGTGCGCGTGATGCCTGCCGAGTGGCTCATCCCGCTGCCCGACGGCATCTCCGACCGCACGGCCTCGACGCTGATGATGAAGGGCATGACGGCGCAGTACCTGTTCCGCCAGGTCTACCCGCTCAAGGGTGGCGAGACCATCCTCTACCACGCCGCCGCCGGTGGCGTGGGCCTGATCGCCTGCCAGTGGGCGCGCGCGCTGGGCGTCACCATGATCGGCACCGTCTCCTCGGACGAAAAGGCCGCCGTTGCCAGGGAAAATGGCTGCACGCACACCATCGTGACCACGCGCGAGAACATCGCCGCGCGCGTGCGCGAAATTACCGACGGCAAGGGCGTGCCGGTGGTCTATGACTCGGTTGGCAAGGACACCTTGCAGGCCTCGCTCGACAGCCTGCAGCCGCGCGGTGCACTGGTAAGCAACGGCACCTCTTCAGGGCCGGTCGTGATCGACACGATGCAGCTGGCGGTCAAGGGGTCGATCTGGGTCACGCGCCCGGCGATGGTCCACTACGCGGCGCCGCGTCCGCACATGCTCGACATGGCCACGGAGCTCTTCGACCTGGTGCTGGCCGGCAAGATCCGCGGCGAGCCAAAGCAAATGTTCGCGCTCGCCGATGCCGCCGAGGCGCACCGCGCGCTGGAGTCGCGCCGCACCACCGGCGCCACGGTGCTGGTGCCCTGAGGCCCGCCCACCCGGTGCAGACTGCCATGACGCCCACACTCCAAGCCCGCCCTGGCGACGCCGAGGGCTACCTGATCGGCCGGCGCCAGGCCTGGTTCGCGTTCGCGATGACCCTCGGCCTGATGATGGTCGACTACATCGACCGCCAGGTCATCGTCTCGCTGTTCCCCTACCTCAAGGCCGATTGGGGCCTGTCCGACAAGCAACTCGGCGGTCTCGTCTCGGTCGTGTCGGTCACTGTCGCGCTGGGCGCGCTGCCAGTCGCGCTGATCGCCGACCGCTCCAGCCGCGTGCGCAGCATCGTCGCCATGGCCACGATCTGGAGCATGGCCACCATCTCCTGCATGTTCACGCGCAACTACGGGCAGCTGCTCGCGGCGCGTTCGCTGGTCGGGCTCGGCGAGGCCGGCTACGGCTCGGTGGGTGCGGCGCTGATCGCGAGCCACTTTCCGGCGCGGCTGCGCGGCGCGCTCCTGGCCGGTTTCTTCGCCTCCGCATCGATCGGTTCGGTGCTCGGCGTGATGCTCGGCGGACTCATCGCAGCGCGCTGGGGCTGGCAGGCGGCATTCGGCGTTGTCGGATTGCCCGGCCTGATGCTGGCGCTGCTCTATCTCAAGGTCCGCGACTACCGCACCGTCGAACTCACCCCCCGGCTCGAACGGGCGGCGCGCTCCACGCGCAGCGCAGCCATCGCAGTGGCGCAAGGCCTGTTCCGCTCGCGCACGCTGCCCTGGGTGTGCGTGGGCGGCGCAGCGCAGCTCATCGTCGTCTCGGCAGTGTGGTCGTGGTTGCCGAGCTTCCTGAATCGCGTGCACGGACTCGCGCCCGAGCAGGCCGCCGTGCGCGCGGCGCTCGTGGTGCTGTGCGGCGCGGTCGGCAGCGTGCTGTGGGGTGCGGTGATCGACCGCGCCGGCACACGCCGTCCGCATGCCAAGCTGCATGCGATGGCATTCCTATGCGTCGCATCGCTGCTGGTGCTGGGCACGGCCTTCGGCGCGCAGCGCTTCGGCATCGCGTTGTCGGCGCAGGCCCAGTTCGCGCTGATCGCGTTCGGCGGCTTCCTCATGACCTGCACCGTGGGGCCGGTCTCCGCCGTCGTGATCGACGTCATCCATCCAGGCGTGCGCGCCACCGGCTCGTCGGTGCTGGCGCTGTTCCAGAACCTCTTCGGGCTGGCCGCCGGCCCCTTCCTTGCGGGCGTGCTTTCCGACGCGTGGGGCCTCGAAACCACGCTCGCCGTGATGCCGGCCTTCGGCATCCTGGCGGCGCTGGCCTTCATGGCCGCGGCGCGCAGCTACGGCGGCGATCTGCTGCGTGCCAGCGAAGCGCCCGCCGACGATGCATCGGACAGCTCGCCCATCCCCGCGCGCAAGGCCATGGCCTGAGCGCCCGCCACCAACCTTTCATCTTCCAGGACAAGACACCATGAACGGCCTCATGCAGCACCAGCCGCTGCTGATCTCCACGCTCCTCACCCATGCCGAGCGCCACCACGGTTCGCAGGAAATCGTCTCCCGCCGCGTCGAGGGCGACCTGCACCGCTACACGTTCCGCGATCTCGCGCAGCGCGCGCGCCGCATGGCCGGTGCGCTCGCGGCGATGGGCATCGAGCCCGGCCAGCGCGTCGCCACGCTGGCTTGGAACGGCTACCGCCACCTGGAGCTGTACTACGCGGCCTCGGGCTCGGGCGCCGTCCTGCACACGCTCAACCCGCGCCTGCACGCCGACCAGGTGACATGGCTGGCCGACCACGCGGAAGACCAGGTCCTGTTCTTCGACCTGACCTTCCTGCCACTCATCGAAGCCGTCGCCTCGCGCGTGAAGACCATCAAGGCCTTCGTCGCGATGACCGATCGCGCCCACATGCCGGTGTCGCCGAGCCTGCCGGGCCTGCTGTGCTACGAGGACCTGATCGATGCGAATGAGCCGGACTTCGTCTGGCCGCGCTTCGACGAGAACGCCGCCTCGTCGCTCTGCTACACCTCGGGCACCACGGGCCATCCGAAGGGCGCGCTCTACAGCCATCGCTCGACCATGCTGCACACCTTCGCCGCGGCCATGCCGGATGCGCTGAACTGCTCGGCGCGCGACGTCATCCTGCCGGTCGTGCCCATGTTCCATGTCAACGCCTGGGGCCTGCCTTACGTGGCGTGCATGGTGGGCGCCAAGCTCGTGCTGCCGGGCCCGTGGCTCGATGGCAAGTCGCTCTACGACCTGTTCGAGAGCGAGCGCGTGACCATGTCGGCTGGCGTGCCGACCGTGTGGCAGGGGCTGCTTGCGCATGTCGAATCCAACCGCCTGCGCTTCAGCACCATGCGCCGTACCGTCATCGGCGGCTCGGCCTGCCCACGCGAGATGCTGCAGACCTTCCAGGAGCGCTACGACGTGCACGTGCTGCACGCCTGGGGCATGACCGAGACCAGCCCCGTGGGGACGGTGTGTGCGCTGAAGCCCACGCAGATGGCGCTCGAAGGCGATGCGCGGCTCGCGGTGCAGGCCAAGCAGGGCAGGGCGGTGTTCGGTGTCGACATCAAGGTGGTGGGCGACGACGGCCGCGAACTGCCGCGCGACGGCGCAAGCGCCGGCGAGTTGATGGTGCGCGGGCCATGGGTCATCGCGGAGTATTTCCACCACGACGGTGGCGACCCGCTGGTGCGCGATGCCGAGGGCACCGGCTGGTTCCCCACCGGCGACATCGCGACCATCGACGCCGACGGCTTCATGCAGATCACCGACCGCAGCAAGGACGTCATCAAGTCCGGCGGCGAGTGGATCGGCTCGATCGATCTCGAGAACATCGCCATGGACCATCCGGACGTGCACATGGCGGCCTGCATCGCCGCGCGGCATCCCAAGTGGGACGAGCGTCCGCTGCTGGTGGTCGTGAAGAAGCCCGGTGCTCAACTCACCCGCACCGAACTGCTCGGCTTCTACGAAGGCCGCATCGCCCGCTGGTGGACTCCGGACGACGTGGTCTTCGTTGACGAGATCCCGCTCGGTGCCACCGGCAAGATGCAGAAGAACAAGCTGCGGGATCTGTTCCGGGACCACCGGCTGCCCACGGCCTGACGCACGATGTCCACCCTGTCCATCGCCGCCTGGCCGGCGCGCGGCCGCCTGCTTTTTCCTGGCGTGCTTGCGAGCGCCGTGGTGGCCGCCGCCGCCACCTTCCTGTCGCGGCACTACGGTGCGCCGGTCATGCTGTTCGCGCTGCTGCTCGGAATGGCCATGAACTTCCTGTCGAGCGACGGCCCCTGCGCGCCCGGCATCGAACTCGTGGCGCGGCAGGTGCTGCGCGTGGGCGTGGCCTTGCTGGGCCTGCGCATCACGGCCGCGCAGGTCGTGGCATTGGGCTGGCAGCCGGTGCTGCTGGTGCTGCTCTCGGTGGCACTGACCATCGGCCTGTCGATGCTCGCCGCGCGCCTCATGGGGTTCCAGCGGGTGTTCGGCCTGCTCACCGGCGGGGCGACGGCGATCTGCGGCGCATCGGCGGCGCTCGCGCTCGCGGCGGCGCTGCCGGCGCATCCCCTGAAGGAGCGCGCCACGCTCTTCACAGTGGTGGGCGTTTCGGCCCTGTCGACGCTGGCCATGATCGTCTACCCGATGCTGGCCCACCTGCTGGGACTCGATGACCACCAGGCCGGCGTGTTTCTCGGCGCCACCATCCATGACGTGGCGCAGGTGGTCGGCGCGGGTTACGGCATGTCGCGCGATACCGGCGATGTCGCCACGCTGGTGAAGCTGATGCGTGTGGCGATGCTGCTGCCGGTGATCGTGTTCGCCGTCGCATTCGGCCGCGCCGCCGCGCGCTCGGGCCAGGTCATGGGCAAGCGGCCACCGCTGCTGCCGTGGTTCGCCGTCGCCTTCGCGGCGCTGGTCGCGGTCAACAGCGCAGGCTGGATTGCCGGGCCCATCGTCTCGCTCGGCGGCGACCTGTCCCGCTGGTGCCTGGTGTCCGCCATCGCCGCCATCGGCATGAAGACCCATCTGCGCGATCTCGCCTCGGTCGGCCTCAAGCCCGTGATGCTGATGCTGGGCGAAACCATCTTCCTCGCGTTGCTCGTGCTTGCATTGCTGCGCTGGGCATCCTGAAATCACACAATCCAGAGTTCAAGCATGACCTTCGATTCCAAAGCCCGCCGCACCCTGTGCGCCGCAATGTTCATCGGCGCGAGCCTGTTCGCGCCCGGCGCGCAGGCGCAGGCTCCGGCAAAGTGGCCGGAGAAGCCCTTGCGCATCGTCGTGGCCGGTCCGGCCGGCGGCTCCGCAGACGTCATTGCGCGCGTGGTGGCCGACGGCCTGTCGCGCGAGATCGGCCAGCCGGTGATCGTCGATCCCAAGCCCGGTGCTGCCGGCGTGCTCGCGGTCAACGAACTGTCGCAGGCGCCGCATGACGGGCACACGCTGCTGGTCGGCGTCAACTCGCTCGTGAGCGAGATTCCGCACATCGTCAACCTCAAGGTCGACATGGCGACCGAGATCAAGCCGGTGGCCGAGCTGGCGCGCGGCGGCCTCGTCATGGTGGGCACGCCCTCGCTGCCCGCACGGAATTTCGGCGAGCTCATGGCCTGGGTCAAGGCCCAGCCCGGCAAGGTCAACTACGCGTCGTACACGGCCGGCACGGTGTCGCACGTCCTGGGCCTGCAGCTCAACAAGGCGGCCGGCATCGACATGGCGCATGTGGGCTACAAGGGGTCGACACCGGCTCTCACCGACGTGATGGGCGGCCATGTGCAGCTCATGTTCGATGGCATGGCGACCTCACTGCCGCTCATCAAGGCCGGCAAGCTCAAGGCCTTCGCGGTGAGCACGCCGAAGCGCAACGCGGCGCTTCCGGACGTGCCGACCTTCGCCGAACTCGGCTATCCGCAGCTCGAAGCCATCGGATGGATGGGCTTGTGGATCAAGCCCGATGTGCCAGCGCCAGTGCAGGCGCGCCTGCGCGACGCAGTGCTCAAGGTGCTCGCACAGCCCGCAGTGCGCGAGCGCATCGAAGGCACCGGCCTCGAGGCCGGCCAGCCGCGCAGTCCCGAGCAGATGTCGAAATCTCTGCAAGCTGACTACGCCCGCATGGGCGAAGTGCTCAAGTCGATCAACTTCAAGCCGGAGTGACGCAGGCTGCCGAGCCCCGCGTCCGGGACATCCAGCCTTTCTCGCACTCCGCGCCCTCGTGGTTCACCACGAGGTTCATCACACCCGATTCTCCGTAGCGCTCGCTGCCGCGCCAGCATCGAGCGCCGCGAGCGCTTCGACCATCGCACCACAGGTGGATGGCACGGCGCATCGGAAGGGGACTGGCGATTGCGAGCACCCCCGTCCCCCCAATCAAGAGGGGGAGCCGCAACCCCTCCAAAACCCAGAATTCCCAGCGTGAACCGAGTGGCCGTGCGCTGCCGCCGGCTCGCACCATCGCAACAACACCTGGAGTTTTCTTGAACCATCCGAGACCCCTCGCAGGGGCCACCCTTGGTCGTCCCTCTGCCCGACTCAGCGCGGTCGGCATCGCTGTACTCGCCGCCGTGTTCGCCACGGATGCCGCCCACGGCTTCGAGATCAACACCGGCAATCCCGACCTCGAGGTGCGTTGGGACAACACGGTGCGCCTGAACTACGGCAACCGTGTCGAAAGCCGCGATCCCAAGATCGGCAACAACGTCGTGTCCGACGAAGGCACCTACAGCTTCGATCGCGGCGACGCCGTGACCAAGCGCCTGGACCTGCTGACGGAACTCGACGTCGTCTACAAGAAGAACTTCGGCGCGCGCGTCAGCGCCGCCGGCTGGTACGACGGCGCCTATGGCGACAACAGCCAGACCAACCCGCTGCCGCCGCTGTCGAACATCCCGAGCTACATCAACAAGCGCTACAGCGACTACACCTCGCGCTTCTACCAGGGGCCTTCGGGCGAAGTGCTCGACGCCTTCGTGTTCGGCGGCACCGACATCGGCAACGTGCCGGTGCGCGGCAAGCTCGGCCGCCAGACCCTCTACTGGGGCGAGTCGCTGTTCCTCGGCGGCAACCTCCACGGCGTGGCCTATGCGCAGAACCCGCTCGACCTGCAGAAGGGCTTCGCCACGCCCGGCGTGGAGGCCAAGGAGCTGTTCCGTCCGCTGAACCAGGTGTCGGGCTCCGCGCAGATCACCGACACGCTGTCGGTGGGCGCGCAGTACATGTTGCAGTGGGAATCCTTCCGCTACCCCGAAGGCGGCACCTACCTGGGCCCGGTGGACTTCGCCTTCAACGGCCCCGATCGCCAGTTCCTCTCGCAGGCCCTTGGCTTCGCGGCCCGCGGCAACCCGTCCGAGCCCCGGAATAGCGGTGAAGGCGGCCTGTCGGCGCGTTGGAGCCCGGCGTGGCTCGACGGCACGATGGGCTTCTACTGGCGCAACTTCGCCGACAAGCTGCCGCAGACCTTCCTGACGCGCGTCGGGCCCGGCATCAGCCGCTACAACCTGATCTACGCCGACAACATCGACATGTACGGCGTGAGCCTGGCGAAGAACATCGCCGGCATCAGCGTCGGCGCGGAACTCTCCTATCGCCACGACACGCCGCTGAACAGCACCGTGCTGGGCATCGCGCCGGGGCTGCCCGCGCAAGGCGACACCAAGGGGCCGCGCGGCGACACCTACCACGGCCTCGTCAACGCCGTGGGCGTGATTCCGAAGACGGCCCTGTTCGACACCGCCTCCTGGGCGGTCGAACTGGTCTGGTCGCAATGGTCCAAGGTGCGCAGCGGCGCCAACCTCTTCTTCGCCGAAGGCTTTGCTCCCTGCCTCGGCAAGAACAAGTGGGACGGCTGCACGACCAAGAACTATCTCGGCACGGGCATCGCCTTCACGCCCACGTGGTTCCAGGTGTGGCCTGGCGTGGACCTGTCGATGCCGGTCAGCTACGCCGTCGGCTTGAGCGGCAATGCCGCCACGGTCTTCGGCGGCAACCAGGACAACGGCAACTACAGCATCGGCCTGGGCGCGGACGTGTACCAGAAGTACCGCTTCGACCTGAAGTACATCG
Source organism: Variovorax sp. J22R115 (assembly GCF_030317005.1). Classification (NCBI taxonomy): domain Bacteria; kingdom Pseudomonadati; phylum Pseudomonadota; class Betaproteobacteria; order Burkholderiales; family Comamonadaceae; genus Variovorax; species Variovorax sp. J22R115. Next base: position 50,882 of record NZ_JASZYM010000012.1, read on the forward strand.
ACTATGTCGGCCGCTACCGCGCCAACGCCACACAGGTGATCGCGCAGAACGGCTTCACGACGCTGCTGAAGGACCGCGGCTTCATCAGCCTGACCTTCAAGACCACTTTCTGAGTATTTCCGGGCCGCTCGCGCGGCCATCCAACCACCCCGGGGGCATCAAGGAGCCCCGGGGGCGGACCTTCTTTTTCCTTGTACGGAAACGATGATGAACATTTCAAGACAACTCCTCGCCGGCCTGGTCGCCGCATCCACGGGGCTCGCGGCGCATGCCGCGCTGAGCGCCGACGAAGCCAAGACCCTCGGTGCCACGCTCACGCCGGTCGGCGCCGAGAAGGGCGCCAACAAGGACGGCACCATCCCCGCCTACACCGGCGGGCTGACGTCCGCGCCCGCCGGCTTCAAGGCCGGCGACGGCGTGCGGCCCAACCCGTTCGCGGGCGAGAAGCCCCGCCTCGTCGTCGACGCCAAGAACATGGCCGAGCACGCGGACCGCCTCACCGAAGGCACCAAGGCGCTGCTGCAGAAGTACCCGAGCTTCCGCGTCGACGTCTATCCCACGCACCGCAGCGTGGCCTTCCCGAAGTTCGTGACCGACAACACCGCGAAGGGCGCCGTCAACGCCAAGACCACCAACGACGGCCGCTCCATCGAGGGCGTGCATGCGGGCTTTCCGTTCCCGATCCCCAAGGACGGCTACGAAGCGATGTGGAACCACCTCGTGCGCTTCAACGGCCAGAGCTACGAAGCCAAGTACCGCAACCTCAACGTCGACGCCAACGGCCGGCCCGTGCTCGCCACCGAAGGCGTGAGCGTGCAGGACTATCCGTTCTGGGACACCGCCAAGCAGGATGCCGACACCTTCTGGCGCATCAAGCTCTCCTACACCGGCCCGGCCCGCCGCGCCGGCGAGGCGCTGATGATCGTCGACCCGCTCGACATCGGCCAGAAGGACCGCCGCGCCTGGAGCTACCTGCCCGGCCAGCGCCGCGTCAAGGTCGCGCCCGATCTCTCCTACGACACGCCGAACCCCGGTACCGCCGGCGCCACCACTTTCGACGACACCTTCATCTTCAACGGCTCGATGGATCGCTTCGACTTCAAGCTCGTGGGCAAGAAGGAGATGTACGTGCCCTACAACGCCTACGAGGCGGTGTACCAGGCCAAGCAGGACGACCTGCTCAAGCCCAACCACCTGAACCCGGATCTGGTGCGCTGGGAGCTGCACCGCGTGTGGGTCGTTGAGGCGAAGCTGCGCGACGGCAAGCGCCACGTCTACGGCAAGCGCACCTTCTACCTCGACGAGGACTCGTGGGCGGCCCTGGCTTCGGACAACTACGACGCACGCGGCCAGATGTACCGCGCGGGCTTCGCCTACATGGCGCCGAGCTATGACCTGCCGGCACCGTACACGGACATGTTCGGCCACTACGACCTGGTCGCCCGCGTCTATTCGCTGACAGGCTTCATCGCCGAGACCGGCGGCATGCGCTACACGAAGCCGATGTCCGACCGCGACTGGACGCCCGACTCGCTGGCCGGCTCCGGCATCCGCTGAGCGGACCCGGAAGGCATGAGGGAGCAGGGAACATGACATTCGATCCATCGCGGCGCTCGCTCATCGGGGCGCTGACACTGGCCTGCGGCGGGGCCGCCGTCGCGGCCTTGGCAGCGACAGCCGCCCCCGGCAAGGAATGGCGCGACGTGCTCGACACCCCGGCCGTGCGCAGCCCACTGGGCGCTCGCTCGCTCATCAACGGGCTGGCCCGTGCGGGACATCGCATCGTCGCCGTCGGCCAGCGCGGGCATGTCCTGCTGTCCGATGACGGCGGCGCGAGCTGGCGGCAGGCCGAAGTGCCGGTCAGCTCGGACCTGGTGGCGGTCTGCTTTCCGACGGAAAGACAGGGCTGGGCCGTGGGCCACGACGGCGTGATCCTGCGCAGCACGGACGCGGGCCAGAGCTGGACCCTCCAACTCGACGGCAGGCGCATGGGCGGTCTCATGGTCGACTACTACGAGCAGCGCGTGGGCGCAGCGCAGGGGCTCGAGGCCCTGCGCGCCGCGGCCCTCCTCGACGAAGCCAAACGCTTCGCGGCCCAGGGTGCGGAGAACCCTTTGCTCGATGTCTGGTTCAAGGACGCACAAACCGGCTATGCGGTGGGCGCCTTCGGCTTGGCCTTGCGCACCAACGACGGCGGTGCGCGCTGGGAGCCGCTGATGCATGCGCTGGACAACCCCAAGAGCCTGCACCTCTATGCGGTCCGGTCCGTCGCCGACGACGTCTTTGTCGTGGGCGAACAGGGGCTGGCGTTGCAGCTCGAAAGCGCCACGGACCGCTTCGTCATCCGTGAGACGCCCTACAAGGGCACTCTGTTCGGCATCGTTGCCGGCACGCGTGCGTTGATCGCCTTCGGCCTGCGCGGCAGCGTGGTGCGCAGCACCGACGGCGGCCGGAGCTGGTCCCAGGTCACCACCGGCGTGCAGACCGGCCTGACCGCGGGCCTGCGCCGGAGCGACGGCCGCATCGTGCTGGTCAGCCAGGCCGGCCACGTCCTCGTCAGCCAGGATGACGGCGCGAGCTTCCAGTCATTGCGCGTCGATCAGCCCATGCCCGCAGCCGCCGTGGCCGAAGCCGCCGGCGGCGCCCTCGTCATCGCCGGGCCACGCGGCGCGGCGCGCCCATTGCCGCTGTCCTGAACGCGGCCGGAGTTCCCTCATGCACACCCCCCTCGATTCCGAGAAGGATCACGAGCACACGACGCTCGACACCTTCGACCCCCGCTCCGGTTCCATCCTCGAGCGGCTGGTCTTCAATCACCGTCTCGTGGTGATGCTCATCTGCGCGTTCGTCACAGTGGTGCTGGCGGCGCTCGCTGTGAGCCGGCTGTCGCTCAACGCCAGCTTCGAAAAGATGATCCCGCACGGTCATCCCTACATCCAGAACTACCTGGAGCACAAGAACGACCTGCGTGGCCTTGGCAACTCGCTGCGCATCGTGGTCGAGAACAAGCGCGGCGACGTCTACGACGCGGGCTATCTCGACACGCTTCGCAAGATCAACGACGAGCTGTTCCTGATGCCAGGCGTGGACCGCGCCTGGCTCAAGTCGCTGTGGACGCCTTCCGTGCGATGGACGGAGGTCACGGAGGAGGGCTTGCGCGGCGGCCCCGTGATGCCGGACGGCTACGACGGCTCGGCACGAGCCACCGAACAACTGCGGGGCAACATCGCGCGCTCCGGACTGGTCGGAAGTCTTGTCGCGAGCGACTTCAGGTCCAGCATGATCGTGGTGCCCCTGCTCGACAAGGACGCGACCACCGGCCAGCGCATCGACTACCGTGCGCTGTCGCATGCCATCGAGCAGCTTCGAACCCGCTACGAGGCCACGCCGGCCGGCGAATCCCCGGCCGTTCGCATGCACGTGGTCGGCTTCGCCAAGCTCGTCGGCGACCTGATCGACGGGCTGCACCTGATGGCGCTCTACTTCGCCGTGGCCGCGCTGATCGCCGCGGCCATCATCTACCTCTACACGCGCTGCGTGCGCAGCACCGGACTGGTGATTGCGTGTTCGCTGATCGCGGTCGTGTGGCAACTCGGGCTGGTCGCGGCCTTCGGCCTCGAACTCGATCCCTACTCGATCCTCGTGCCTTTCCTGGTGTTCGCGATCGGCGTCTCGCACGGCGCGCAGAAGATGAACGGCATCATGCAGGACATCGGGCGCGGCGCGCACCGGCTGGTCGCGGCGCGCTTCACCTTTCGCCGGCTGTTCCTGGCCGGCCTGACCGCATTGCTCGCGGACGTCGTCGGCTTCGCCGTGCTGATGGTGATCGACATCCCGGTCATCCAGGAGCTGGCGCTGACCGCCAGCGTCGGCGTGGCGGTGCTCATCTTCACCAACCTGATCCTGCTCCCGGTGCTGCTTTCCTATGTCGGCGTGAGCCCCGCAGCGGCGGCGCGCAGCCTGCACGCGGAAGAGGGCGCGGGCAAGGCACGCGGCTTCGAGCGCCTGTGGAACTGGCTCGGGCATTTCGTCGAACGGCGCTGGGCCTTGCGCGCGGTCGTGGCGAGCGCCGCGCTTGCAGTGCTCGGCTTCGGCGTCAGCCAGGGCTTGAAGATCGGCGATCTCGATCCCGGCGCACCGGAGCTTCGGCCCGACTCGCGCTACAACCGCGACAACGCCTACATCACGGACCACTACGCGCTGTCGAGCGACACCTTCGCCGTGATCGTCAAGACCGCGAAGGAAGGCTGCCTGAAGTACCCCACGCTGGTTGAGGCCGATCGCCTTGCCTGGACGCTGCAGCAGCTTCCCGGCGTGCAGACCACGGTGGCGCTGACCGGCGCGGTGCGCCAGATCACCGCGGGCAGCAACGAGGGCAGCCCGAAGTGGCTCACCATCGCGCGCAACCAGGACGTGCTGAACTACGGCGCACAGCAGGCGAGCGTCAACAATCCGGACCTCTTCAACACCGAGTGTTCGGTGATGCCCGTGATTGCCTACCTGTCGGATCATCGGGCCGAGACGCTCGACGGCGTGGTGCGCGCGAGCGCCGAGTTCGCGCAGACCCATGACAGCGAGGACCGCAAGTTCCTGCTGGCCGCCGGCAGCGCCGGCATCGAGGCCGCCACCAACATCGTGGTGCGCAAGGCCTGGGGCCAGATGCTGCTGCTCGTCTATGCAGCGGTCATCGTGCTGTGCTTCATCACCTTCCGCAGCTGGCGCGCGGTGGTGGTCGCCGTGGTCCCGCTGGTCATCACCTCCGTGCTGTGCGAGGCGCTCATGGTGGCGCTGGGCATCGGCGTCAAGGTCGCCACCTTGCCGGTCATCGCGCTCGGCGTGGGCATCGGCGTGGACTATGCGCTGTACCTCCTGAGCGTGCAGCTTGCCTTCCAGCGCAAGGGCGAATCACTTGGGCAGGCCTACCGCCGAGCGCTGCAGTTCACGGGCAAGGTGGTGGTGCTGGTCGGCATCACGCTGGCGGCGGGCGTGGTCACCTGGGCGTTCTCGCCGATCAAGTTCCAGGCCGACATGGGCATCCTGCTGGCCTTCATGTTCGTGTGGAACATGGTGGGCGCGGTCGTGCTGATTCCGGCGCTGTCGCACTTCCTGCTGCCGGGGCGCGATGTGAGCCAAGAAGCAAAGAAGTCTCTGGAGCCAAAGGGAGGACGCCAGCCGCGTGTCGTGATCCAGGAGTCATAGATGTGCAATTCGAGCCATTCGATCTACTATCGATGGCCGCTGCGGCAGCCCGCCGTGCGAAGGATGGAGGCACACATGAGGATCTGGATCATCCCGCGGGTCGCGATGCTCGCCGCCGTGCTGGCACTGTGCGGCTGCACCTACTACGCGCCACCCGCCTATCCAGTGATGGCCCCGGCCAACTTCGATCGCTCCTTCGACGCAGCGGCGGCTGCGATGCGCGACCAAGGGCTCGCGATCCACACCGAGGACCGCGCCAGCGGCATGATCATCGGCACGCTCGGCGGAGGCACCGTGTCGACCAGCGTGCGCCGGCAGGCGGATGGCAGCGTGCGCGTGCAGTTCGACGCCACGGGACCGCGTGATCCCGCGCTGATCGATCGGATCTCGCGAGGCTACGACAGCCGCATGGGGCGCTGACCTTCCACCGCATGCTCCCGGCCAATGACGCTTCGACTGCGATTCACGGCCCGGATGCGCTGGAGGTGCGTCGGAATAGCCGGGATTGCCGCATGCAGCGGTACGGCAGGACAGACCCCACCGCCGTTCGACCCGGCCATGCCGGCGCCCGGCCTGGCTGAAGCCGCCCGCGCGCAATCCGGGGCCGACAAGCGGTCCGATGCCGGGACGGACGCGTCGGCGCTGCTCGAGCGCGGCCGCGCCTCCCTGCGAGCCGGCGATCGCTACGCGGCCCTCGCCGCCATCGCGCAGGCCCGGCGCCTTCAACCCGACAACGCCGAGATTGCGCAGGCCCTGGCCGATGTGCTGATGGAACTGGGCGCCCCGAGTGCCGCGGCCCATGCGCTGGGCGCGCGCGCTGATGCGGGCGTGCGCAGCCGCGTGGCCGGCCAACGCCTGCGCTGGGCCATCGACATCCCCCCGCTTTCGCCGGATCCGCGGCGGCGCTTCGACGATGTGGATCCGGCACTGGCCCGCCTGGACGAGTTGCTCGCCGAGGCGCGTGCCGCCGCCCCGCCGGACGCAGGGCTCATCACTCGCCTGCAGCGCGACCGTGCGGTGGCCCTGCGCCATCGCGAGCGCTGGAAGGAGGCGGTGGACCAGGTGGGCTTGCTGCGCGCGACGGGCGACGCCGTTCCGGCCTATGTCCTCCAGGCGGAGGCGGACGCGCTGCTCGCACTGCGCCGCCCCGTGGATGCGCGCCGCGTCTACGAAGAGGCCCTGCAGCGCCTGTCGCAGGCAGAGCGCAAGGACGAGGACGGTCCGTGGCGGTCGATGATGACCGGGCGCGCCTACGCGGAGACGGAGAGCGAGGACTTCGACGCCGCCTTCGCCACCGTCGACGCCCTGCTGGCCGCGGCAGGGCCGCCGTGGCGCAGTGCCGGCGAGCTGCAGACGCCGCGCGGGAACGACACCTGGCTCGAAGCGCAAGCGCTCGACGCCGCCATGCGCAGCTATGCCGACATGCCCGCCGCCGCCTGGGCGCGCATCGCACCGCTGGAGCGCGGCGCGCCGGCCCTCCCATGGCTGCGCGCGCAGGCGGCCGATGTCGCTGCACAGCAGGGCTGGCCCCGTCAGGCCGAGGACGGCATCGACATCGCCGCGGCCCTCGCACCCGAAGACTTCGGCATCCGCGTGCAGCAGGTGGATTCGGACACGCGCCGACATCGCCTGCTGCGGGCCGAGGAGCGCCTGGCGCCGCTGCTGGAGCAAGGCGCGGACATTCCACGCGTGCAGCAGGTGCGGCGGGAACTCGACGCCGCAATGGGCCCCAGCGTGCGATTCGAGCTGGGAGGCAGGCACACCGACAGCCAGGCACTTCAAGGGCCCGGAAACGGCGGGGAGGTCAGCCTTCAGGTCGAGTCCTCGACCTTTGGGGGCACATGGCGGCTCATCGGCCTGGCCGACAGCAGCTCCGACTCACTGGAGGAAGGGCGCGCCAAGCGCCATCGCGTCGGCGGCGGGGTGCAGGCGCGCTGGCCCGATTGGAAGCTGAATGCGTTGGCATGGTCGCAGACGGGCTCCCTGAACACTTCCGGCGGTTCGCTCGCCGCCCAGTGGGAGCCCACCGATCACTGGACCTTCCTGGCGGACGCCGCGAAGCATTCGCCGGACACCCCGTTGCGCGCAGACTTCCACGGCATCACCGCGGATGCGGTGCGCGGCGGCCTGCGCTATGCGTGGAACGAATCGACGGAGGCGGGCCTGAAGGCGCAGTACATGGACTTCAGCGACGGCAACAAGCGGGATCAGGTGACGATCGACGGCACTCTCAAGCTGCTCGATCGGCCGCACCTGGACGTCACGCTCAAGCCGCGCGTCGAATGGCAGCGCAACAGCTTGCTGGTCACGCCGTATTTCAATCCGAAGGAGTCATGGCTGCCTTCCATCGAGGCACAGGTGGAACATGTCATGTGGCGCGTCTACGAGCGCACACTCCTGCAGCGGCTGCGACTGACCGTGGGCATGTTCGAGCAACGCTTCTTCGGCGGAAACGCGGTGGGCGGCGCCGCGTATGAACAGACTTGGCGCCACGATCCCTGGACCGAGCTGACCTGGGGCATCGAGTGGGCGAGCAACGTGTACAACGGCCAGCGCGAGCGCACCCTGAACGGCTACCTGAAGCTTGAACACAGGTTTGGAAGATGAGCGCGAACCATGTCATGAACACCGCGATGTACGCGCTGGCGCGCGTGCTGTTGCTGGTGGGCGTGTGCATTGCGGTGCGGCCCGCCTTGGCGCAACAACCATCGTCGGTGTCGGCATCGACGCCGACCTTCGCAAGTGTCGCCCTCCATGACGTGGTCGATTCCAAGGGGGAACTCGACGATGACGCGGTCACCACCGACCGCTTGGTGAGCTTCTTCGACTGGCTGGTCGGCAACGGATGGACCGCGGTCTCGCTCGATGACATCGCGCGCGCGGGTCGCGGCGAGGACGCGCTGCCGGCCAAGGCCGTGCTGATCACTTTCGATGATGGCTACCGGAGTCTGTACACCCGCGTCTATCCGTTGGCCCTGGCCTACGGCTTCCCGATCATCGCGGCGCTGGTGGGCAACTGGATGGAGCCGCCCGCAGGCTCGATGGTGAAATACGGCAGCCGCATGGTCCCGCGCGAGCGCTTCATCACCTGGGATCAGGCGCGCGAGATGCAGCGCTCGCGGCTGGTTGAATTCGCGCTGCATAGCCAGGCGCTGCATGCTGAAGTCGTCGGCAACCCGCAGGGCAACACCATGCCCTCGGCGGTGACGCGCAGCTACGTTCCCGGCGTTGGCTACCAGAGCGAAGCCGACTTTGCAGCAGCATTGCGCGCCGACCTTGCGAGCGGGCGCGCCATGCTGCAGCGCGAACTGGGCCGCGCGCCGCGTGCGTTGGCCTGGCCCTACGGTCGCTACAACGCCCTGGGCACGCAATCGGCGCGCGACCTGGGCTTCGAATTTGCTCTCGTGCTCGACCGGGGGCCCGCATCCTTGAACGAGCCTTTGAGACTGGTCCGCTACCTGCCCACCTACAACCCGCCGCTGCTGGAACTGGCGCAGAGCCTGCGGCCCGATCCGAACGAAAGACGCGTGGATCGCCTGGTGTGCCTCGACCCGGCCGCCTTGTGGGCCGGCGATGAGGTCGCCAGCAATGAACGCCTGGGTCGCGCGATCGAACGCGTGCGCGCACTGGGCGTGACCGGCCTCGTCGTCGATGCGGTACGCCACGACGCGCAGGGGCGAATCACCGCCGCCTGGTTTCCGACAGGCGAACTGCCGCTGGCGGGAGACTGGCTCTCGCGCGTTGCGTGGCAAATGCACACGCGCGCCGACGTGAAGGTCTACGCCCGTCTGCCTCACCGCCGGGCGCTCGCCGCGTTGGGCGACGAAGCGCGCGTGCAGCGCCTCTATGAGGATCTGGGCGCACTGGTGCCATTGGACGGCTGGCTGCTCGAAGACACCGGGCCGCTGGCGCAGCCGGTGCGCTTCGACGATCCGCCGCCGCTCTTCGAGCATCGTCCGGGCATTCCCCTGAGTTGGTCCGCGTGGGTGGTGCGCGAACGGCGACGTTCGATGCTCAAGGCGCTTGGCCGCACCGACGGGCCGGACGCACTGGGGTGGAGGGCTTTCGCCGCCCTGGATGCCGCCCGACCCGGACTGGAGTTGCTGTGGCTCGCGCCGACGCGCGCCGTCGCCGCGCCGCACCCGCTGGCAGAAATCAGCCTGGTGCCAACTGGCTTCGGCGATCCGGTCGCTGACAACCGCCTCGCGCGTGTCGATCCCACGCTCTTGAGCTGGTTCACCGGCTCCGCACCGCCCGATGCACGCCTGCTCACCCGCAAGGCCGTCGACTTCCAGCGCCACGGCGGCGTCTCGCTGGGCTGGTGCCCCGACGATCCGGTCGCCGACATTCCTGCAGCGGCCGTCGCGGCGCCCGGGGTGTCGGCGTCCATCTTCCCGCTGCGACGTTGACGCGGGAGCTCACTGCGAGAGCGAAACCAATGAGCCTTCACGACGTCATCTCCACTTTCTGCTTCGGCTATCCATTCGTGATGGCGTTGTACTGGATGAGCGGCGGCTTGCTCTACGTCTGGCTGCGCGGCCGCCATGAACCGCGGCCGGAGGACCCGCCGCCGCTTGCGGACTACCCGGGGGTGTCGGTGCTGGTGCCCTGCCATAACGAGGAGCGGCAGCTGGCCGAGACTTTCGGGGCACTGTCGCGAATCGACTACCCGAACTTCGAGGTCATCGCGATCAACGACGGTTCCACCGACCGGACCGGCGCATGGCTTGAAGCCCTGATCCCGCAGATGCCGACGCTGCGCGTCGTACACCTGGACAGCAACCAGGGCAAGTCCACTGCGCTGAACGCCGGCGCACTGGCCGCTCGACACGAGTTGCTGGTATGCATCGACGGCGATGCGCTGCTCGAGCCGCACGCGCTGACGTGGATGGTGCGTCGCTTCCAGACCGACGCAAGCATCGGCGGGCTCACCGGCAATCCGCGCGTACGCAACCATGCAACGCTCCTGGGACGCCTGCAGGTCGGCGAGTTTTCGTCCATCGTGGGGCTCATCAAGCGAGCGCAGACCGTGTACGGATCGCTCTTCACTGTCTCCGGGGTCATCTGTGCCTTCCGCAAGCGCGCGTTGCAGGACGCCGGCTGGTGGTCGCGCGAGGCGCTGACGGACGATGTCGATGTGAGCTGGCGCATCCAGCTCGCCGGCTGGCGCCTGGCCTTCGAGCCCAAGGCGATGTGCTGGATCCTGATGCCGGAGACTCTGCGCGGACTGTGGCGCCAGCGTGTGCGATGGAGCGAGGGAGGGACAACGGTCATGATCAAGGTCCTGCCATCGCTGTTGCGCCGCCCGCGCCTGTTGCCGGTATGGGTCAACTTCGTGGTGGCGATCGCCTGGGCCTACGCGGTCGGGATCGGCTTTCTGTTCTGGGTCGCCGTTCCGCTGTTCGCACATTGGGGACTGAGCTTCCCGGAATTCTGGCCGGCCTTCGGCCCCTACCCGCGCGACTGGGGCCAGATTCTCGCGCTGACTTTCCTCGCGCAGGCCGTGACCAGCGTGGCGATCGACGAACGCTTCGAGCGCGGGATCCACCGGTCGTTGTTTTGGCTCGTCTGGTACCCCCTGGTGTTCTGGGTTGTCCAGGCCCTGGCGTCGATCGTCGGGGCCCCGCGAGCCATCTGGCATCTGGGCCGGATGCGCGGCACCTGGGTCAGCCCGGACCGGGGCCTGCGCTGACCTTCAGGAGGATGCAATGAATCGAGAGACGCCTGTCGACACCACTCAGCGAGACGGCGAGCCCCCGGTCGGGCCGGCGCCGCCGCAGCAATGGCCGCCCCGAATCCCGCGGACGCACGCGCCGTGGTGGATGCGCATGCGAGACCTGGTGCTGACCATCGCGGTCTGGCTGGCTTACCTGTGGATCCTTCGCAAGCCGATCGTGATCGTCATTGGCTGGTTCAGCCCTGGACTGGAGGCGTTCCTCAGGAAAAAGATCGATATCGCGTTCACGGTGGACCTGCGGCCCTACGTCTGGATTGCCGCGGTCCTCGTGGCCTGGCTCGTCTTGTCAGGAGTACTCCGTCGACGAGACCTGTCACGGCAGGTGGACGCCGAGCACAACGTGCCACCGTTGCCTCCCGAGCAGCACTTCGCGATCGCGGGTGTGCTCGTGTCGAAACTTCCGGTGTGGCGCGAGTCGCGCTGCCTGCGTGTGCACTTCGATGAAGGTCGAATCACGAGCGTGACGGTGACGCCGTCTTCGTGACTCACCCGGGCACCATCACCCCATGATGTTCACGCCGCCATCGACGAACAGCGTCTGCCCGGTCAGCCGCCGCGCATACGGCGTCGCGAGGTAGGCGCAGGCAAAGCCGACATCGTCGATGTCGACCAGTTCGCCCACCGGCGCGCGGTTCGCGGCCTCGGTGAGCAGCAGGTCGAAATCCTTCAGGCCCGAGGCGGCGCGCGTCTTGAGCGGGCCGGGCGAGACCGGATGCACGCGGATGCCCTTGGGGCCGAGTTCGTAGGCGAGGTAGCGGCATGTCGCCTCCAGCGCCGCCTTCACCGGACCCATCACGTTGTAGTTGGGCACCACCTTCTGCGCGCCGAGGTAGCTCATCGCGATCATGGTGCCGCCCTCGGTCATCAGCGGCGTCGCGAGCCGCGCCATCCGTACGAAGGAGTGGCATGACACGTCCATCGCACGCCCGAAGCCCTCCGCCGAGCAGTCGAGAAGACCGCCCTGCAGGTCGGCCTTCGGCGCGAACGCGATGGAGTGCACGAGGATGTCCAGCCGCCCCCACTGGTCTTCGATGGTCTTGAACACGGCTTCGAGTTGCCCCGGTTGCTCGACGTCGAGCGGCAGCACGATGGGCGCGTCCAGCTTCTTCGCCAGGGGCTCGACATGCGGGCGCGCCTTCTCGTTGAGATAGGTGATCGCCAGTTCGGCACCGAGGCTGCGGAATGCGTTCGCACATCCGTAGGCAATGGAGTATTCGTTGGCGATGCCCACCACGAGCGCCTTCTTGCCGGCGAGGACGGGGTTGTGCTGAGGCGACATGGATCTCATCCTCGTGCGAGCAAGTCCCGCGTGTGTCGGGCGATCATCAGTTCTTCATTGGTTGGGATCACCCATGCGGCGACGCGGCTGCCCGGCTTGCTGATGCAAGGCCCCCGGCTCGCGTTGGCATCGGGGTCGAGTTCGATGCCGAGCCATGCGGCCTGCCGGCAGATCCGCTCGCGCACCACGGTGGCGTGTTCGCCGATGCCCGCGGTGAAGACGATGGCATCGAGTCCACCCAGCGCGGCCGCGAGCGATCCGAGTTCGCGGCCGATGCGGTAGATGAAAAGGTCGACCGCCACCTTCGCCTGCGGCCGGTCGGATTCGAGCAACTCGCGCATGTCGCTCGACACGCCGGAGACGCCGAGGAGGCCGGACTGGCTGTAGATCAGCTTCTCGATGGCGCGCGCATCCATCCCGCGCTCGTCCATGAGGTAGAGAATCACGCCCGGGTCCAGCGCGCCGCAGCGCGTGCCCATCGGCAGGCCATCGACGGCGGTGAAGCCCATGGTGCTGGCGACGCTGTGGCCGGCCAGCAGGGCACACATGCTCGCGCCGTTGCCGAGGTGCAGCACGACCGTCTTCCCGCTCGCGGCGCGCGCATCGAACTTCGGCAGCACCGATGCGATGTATTCGTACGAGAGCCCGTGAAAGCCATAGCGCCGCACACCTGCGTCGGAGAACTCCTTCGGCAGCGCGAACATCTGCGCCACCGGCGGGTTGGAGCGATGCGCGGCGGTGTCGAAGCAGGCGACCTGCGGCAGATCGGGGGCGCGCTGGAGCAGGGCGCGGATCGGCTCCAGGTTGTGCGGCTGGTGCAGCGGAGCGAGCGGAACCAGCTTCTCGAGCCTCGCCACCACTTCGCTGTCGACCCGCACCGGCGCCGCATAGTCCATGCCGCCGTGCACCACCCGGTGGCCGACTGCGGCCAGCCTGTGCTCATGGCCGTGCGTGGATCGCAGCCACTCGACGATGTGCACGATGGCGCCATGGTGGTCCAGCTTCGCGTCGGCATCCCAACGCTTCTCGGCGACCTGCTTGCCGGCCGCGTCCTTCCCCACGAAGCGCGGCGCGGCGGTGTACAGACCCGAGACCTGCCCCCCGGCGACAAAGGGCAGATCGCCCATGCCCGCGAACAGCGAGAACTTGAGGCTCGACGAGCCTGCATTGAGAACGACGATTGCATCGCTCATTCGGTAACCTCCTTGCTTCGCACTGCGGTGCGAGCGCCTTCGGGCGGCCGGGCGGCGCTCATGCAATCACCTTCGCCGAGTTCTCGCGCCGCGCATGCACGACCATCACCGCGACGGCGCACGAGGCGAGGCGGGCGGTCACTGAATCGGCGCGGCTGGTGAGAATGATCGGCACCTTCGCGCCCAGCACGATGCCGGCCGAGTCGGCATGCGCGAGAAAGCTCAGGCTCTTGGCGAGCATGTTGCCGGATTCGAGGTTGGGCACGATCAGCACGTTCGCCCGCCCGGCGACCGGCGAGACGATCTTCTTGATGCCTGCGGCCTCCAGGTCGATCGCGTTGTCGAGCGCCAGCGGCCCATCGAGGATGCCGCCCGTGATTTGCCCGCGGTCGGCCATCTTGCACAGCGCCGCGGCCTCGACCGTCGAGGGCACCTTGGGATTGACGGTCTCCATGGCCGACAGGATGGCCACGCGGACCTCGGTCTGGCGCAGCGCACGCGCCAGGTCGATCGCGTTCTGCACGATGTCGACTTTCTCTTCGAGCGTGGGCGCGATGTTCACGGCCGCGTCGGAAATGATCAGCGCGTCCTCGTGCGAGGGCACGTCCATGACGAAGCAGTGGCTGATGCGGCGCGCGGTGCGCAGGCCGGTGTCCTTGCGCACCACGGCGGCCATGAGCTCATCGGTGTGCAGGCTGCCTTTCATGAGGGCCTCGGCCTTGCCGGCCTGCACCAACTCGACCGCCTTCGTGGCGGCGGCATGGCTGTGCGGCGCGTCCACCAACTCGCAGCCTGAAAGATCGAGCTTGTTCTCCTTTGCCACGGCTTCGATCTTCGCCCGCGGCCCGACGAGGATCGGCCGGATCAGGCCCAGCCGTGCGGCATCGAGCGCGCCGGAGAGCGAACTCGCGTCGCACGGATGAGCCACCGCCGTGGCCACGGCTTCGAGCGATCTCGCGAATTCGATGAGGCGGTCGTACTTGTCGTGACTCATGGATAACCTCCGTGTTTCGGGCTTCTCAATGCGGTGCGGGCGCTCATGCGGCCCTGCGCGGCCGCACCGGCGCATCGAGGGACAGGATGCTCGCCACGCGGCGAAAACGCTCTTCCTGGTGCGCCGTGGGCTTGCCGCGCGCACTCGCCACTTTCCGCGCCGCCTCGAAGCCTTTGCGGCGCTGATGCATCTCGGGCACGAGCCCGGGCAGGGCGGCGATGGCGCGCTCCTCGTCGAGCGCGACCACGAAGGCCTGCCGTTTCATTGCGGCCTTGACCGCTGCGAGCGATGGACGGTGCTCGGGCTCCATCTCGTCGATCATTCGCCGCATCAGGTTGTAGGGACGCTCGTCGACCACGTTTTCCTCCCGGCGCACGTACAGCAACAGTCGTGCCCACGCATCCACCACGGTGCCGGTCTCGAACTGGGATTCGATCTCCTGCCGCTTGAGTCGCTTGAGTTCGTCCTGTTCCCAGGTGGCCGATTTCGGCCCGCGCCGGCCCAGCGCATCGCCGCCGAGGCCGACTGCCGCGGCCAGCCACGGCGCCTCGTAGATCGCTTTGAACATGCGCTCGGACATCTCGTCGCGCACGTCCCGCACGCGGTCGAGCGATTGCTCGATGCGGCCGGAGACTTCGCGCTCGGCCTTCGTGAAAGGGTTGTCGGGCGCGGCAGCTCGGCGGTTGGCACGCACGTTCTCGGCCATCGCCTGCACCCAGAACATCCATGGATTGAGGTTCGACAAACCCCAGCGCTCCATGCGCGAAGGGTTGGCGGCGCGAGCCGCCTCGGCGCTCGCTTCGCTCGTCATGGCCTTGACCAGCGGCGAGGCGAAGGTGTCGTAGAGCCCTTGGTTGATCTGGGCCACCCGGTCGACCACCTCGAAGGCCTGTTCGTCCTTGCGCCCGTCATCGAAGGCGAGGATGTCATCGATGGTGCGCGGCACGAACTGGATCAGGTAGCGGCCTTCGAGGTAAGCGAGCCCGGGCATGTCGGGCTGCGTGTCCTGGATCACCGCCTCGTAGAGGCCGGGCGGCAGCGTCTCGATGAGGTCGAGCGCGCTGGCCAGCTCGGAGGTCTCGCGCTTGGCCACGCCGGCTGAGACGAAGATGCCCAGGTGGCCGATCTTTTCGTGCAGGCAGTAGACGATGGTCTGCTCGTTCAGGCGGATCTCGTCCACGCTCGCATAGGCATCGGGAATCCAGTTGAGCGCCTGCTGCGGTGGCGTGATGTTGTCGCCCCAAGACGCGAACACGACGATCGGCGTGCGGATGTTGCGGATGTCCACGCGATGCTTGCCGTCGAAGGACTCGACCTCACCGGCCGAGAGCTTGTTGCCGACGAAGAGGTTCTTAGTGATCCACTCCATCTCCTCCTTGTTCATGAGGAAGAGACCGCCCCACCACTTCTCGAATTCGAGAAAGCGCTCCCGCTCGGTGTCCACCTGCGCATACAGGTTGTAGAGCTTGGACCAGTAGGTGTTCGAGGGATTCAGGCTCTCGAAGTTGTTGACCAGATAGGCGCCGTCGAACTTGCCGTGGCCCAGGTCGCCGGCGAGCGAGGCCAGCCAGGTGCCGCCCATCAGACCGCCCGAATAGCGCATCGGGTTCTTGCCCTCGACGCCGGCCCAGTACGACACGGGCGAGCCGGCCAGCAGGATCGGGCCGACCTGCTGGGGTGCCAACGCCGCGAGCATGATCAGCGCCCAGCCGCCCTGGCAATTGCCGATCACGAAGGGCTTGCCGTCGGATTCGGCATGCAACTCGTTGACCTTCTTCATGAAGGTGATTTCGGCGGCGCAGACCGATTCGATGGTCTGGCCCGGCATCGGGTACGGAAAGAACATCACGAAGTAGCAGGGGTGGCCGTGCTGCAGCGCGATGCCGATCTCGCTGTCCATCTTGAAGCCGCCGATGCCCGGCCCGTGGCCCGCGCGCGGATCGATCACCACGAAGGGCCGCTTCTTCGGGTCGGTCTTGGCGTGGCTCGCATCGGGTTTGATGCGCACCAGCGCGTAGTTGGCGGGCTTCGGAAGCTCGCGCGCGTCGAGCACCATGTCGTAGTCGAAGACGAGGACCGGCGGCTTTCCAGATTTCGTGTGTTCGAGATATTGGTTGCCGCGCTCGCGCAGCACGTCCATGGTGAGGATGCTGCGCTGCCAGGCGTCGATGCCGTACTCGGCGGCGGCCTGCGCGGCCTTCATCGGCCACAGCGCGGACAGTGCGGAACGGGAGAGGTCGGGGGGAGGGGATTTGCTGGCCATCAATGCGCTCCTTGGATCGAAGGGCCATCGTCCTCGCCCTTTGTTTCAGAACCGTGGCGGCAATCCATGTGCACGTGGGTCACGCTGCCTTCGCGCTTCAGTTGCAACGGCAGGCCGCTGGCCTTGAATACTGCCAGCATCGGCGTATTGTCTGCGAGCACTTCGGCCTTCAATGTATCGAGGTGCGACGCCTTGGCGATCAAGGCCAGATGGCGCATCAGCAGCTTGCCGATGCCCAGCCCCTGGTGCGGATCGTCGACCGCGAAGGCCATCTCGGCGCATCCCGGCTCCGACACGATGTAGCGACCGCCGCCCGCGATCGCCGGCTGGCCGTTTTCCTCCAGTTCGGCGGCCAAGGCAACGTGGCTGACGAAATCCACCTCCATGAAGTAGGCAATCTCGCGCTCGCTGAAGCTGTGCTTGGGCGAAAAGAAGCGGCGATAGATGGAGGCCTCGCCGATGCGGCCGACCGCCGCGAGCATGGATTCGCGATCCGAAGGCTTCAGTGCGCGGATGCGCACGGGGCGGCCGTCGCGAAGGGTTTCGAGCGCAAGGTACTCTGCTGCGTTCATGGGTCGGTCCGGGGGGTGCGCGTCAGCTTGCGCCTTCGCCGCCGGGTGTGGGAATCCAACCAAAGTAGGATTTTCGCCCCGTCGGCCAGGGAATAGCGTTGGGGCACTGGAGGACGACACATGCAGCAAGTCCACATCGTCATAGGCAACCTCCCCGACGACGTCACCGAGGAAGGCATCCGCGAAGCGCTCAGCGCCTTCGCGCAGCCGGACAAGATCCGCCTGGCCAACGAGTCCGGCACCCCGACCGCGCTCATCGACGTCGATCTTCCGCGCGCACAGGCCGAGTCGCTGGCGCAGCGCATCAACGGCCGCTCCTACCAGGGCCGGGTGTTGCGGGCATGGGTGCCCAAGATGGACTGGTAGCGAGCCTCCATGGACCTGTCCGCGCTGTTCGACCGCGTCGCCTCGGGCCTGTTCGGGCGCGATGGCGCGAACGCCGGGGACGCGGCGGAGAAGCAGCTCGTCGCCGACATGACCGAGCTCGTGGTCGAGACGGTGGACCCGCGCATGCGCCTCCAGGCGCGGTATGCGGACAAGCTCGAAGGCTGCGTGCGCAAGACCATCGCGCATTTGCGCGCCATCGGCCGACAGCCGATGGACCCCTTGCTGCTCTCCCGCGCCGCCTGGAACGAGGACCCCCGGCTGAACGCCTTCTTCGCCTCGGCCGACGACGTGCCCGACTTTCTCGGTCGGAGCAAGGAGCTTCGCGACCACTTCGGCGTGCCGTCGCACCACGCGCTCGGCGAAGCCTATGCGCTGCTCGCGATGAAGAAGGAGGAGCGCACCGTGCTGGGGCACCAGCAGGACGGCGACCGGGTGCTGCACGACGTGCCTCAGGTCACGGTGAGCTTCTCGGGGCACCGGTTGTTCGCGCCCTCGGCCACGTTCGAAGCGACGCGGCTGGAGGTCGGGCGCCGCATCATCCGCCGTCTCGCGCAACTCGCACTCAAGCGCATCGTCGACCTGGACATGAAGGCGGCGGAGCTCGGCGAGCGAAAGGCCTGGCTCGCGGCGCGGCTGCGGCTGGTGAAGCTGGCCGTCGACGGCGCGGCCGGCCTGCTGGAGGACACGGCGGAGACGCGATCGCAGATCGCCGCGCTGGAGCGCGAGCTCAGGGAGACCGTGCATGACTTCATCGAGACGAAGGCCAGCGTCGCGACGCTCGACAGCTTCAGGAAGCACATCGAGGCCGTGTTTGGCCACCCTGAGCAGTATGTGAGCCTGCATCAGACGCCGATGCGCCTGAGCCGGATGGGCGTGCGGGTGGATGGCGACCACCCGGGGCCCGTCAACGACTTCGTGCTGTCGGAGCTTGCGATCGGCGAGGGCGTCAATGCCGTGATTGCCATCGTGCGCTGCCCGCTCGCCGAAATGCCGCCCGAAGCGGACCTGCTCGCGAACGCCGAGCGCTACATCTAGGTGCGGGACCGGGAGTGACGCCAAATGCCGAAGCCAGCCGCCCTGCGAATCGTCTACGTGGTGGACGGCGACGCGTCGGTGCGCGAGGGGCTGTCGCGCTTGATGGACTCGGCGGGCCTGGAAGCGCGGCCCTGCGCCTCGGTGCCGGAGTTCCTGGGCCAGGCGCGCGGCATGGGCGTGGCGTGCGTGCTGCTCGACGTGTGGGGCGCGCGCGAGTGCGAAGCGACGGTCCGTACCGCGTTGCATGCGGTCGCGAAGGTGCTGCCCGTCATCGCGCTGTCATCGAGCGACGACCCGATCGCGCGCCGGCTGGCAAAGGAGATGGGCGCGCAGTCCTTCTTCCGCAAGCCGGTGGATGGAGCGGCGTTGCTCGATTCGATCGAATGGGTCATGCAGGGCGATGGCCACAGTGCGCCAATGTGAGGTCGCCATGCCCTCGAATCGCCGCTTGACAGGGGCAAATCCGCCAGACGAAGATGGGCGCGCAGGCTGGCGTGCGCGTTCTGCAGGATGCGGAAGAGCGAGGCTGGCCAGGATGCTCGTCCTTTCGCGGATCTCCTCTCCGCATGGCCATCGCGGCCCGGGATGCGCCGACAGCCAGCAATGCACAGCAACCCGCGGACAACGCGAGGAGGAATCGATGCGCCGAGCACGGGCAAAGTCGTCTGCGTCTGCCGAGACCGCGGAAAGACGCGCGGACGCGGAAGTCGTTCTGCTGGAGCGGCTCGCCTTCGAGCGCCTGCTGGCCGACCTCACCGAGCGCATTGCCGACATCGCGAGCAACGACTTCCTCGCCCGGACCGAGGGCGCGCTGCGCCGCCTGGTTGCGTTCCTGGGCTGTGACCGCTGCACCTTCTCGGAATTCGTCGGCGGCGACTACCTGAACGTGCTGTGTTCCGTGGGCCCGGACGACTTCGAGGCGCTGCCGCGCGGCCGATTCCGGTTTCCGCTGCCGTGGTTCCTCGACGAGCTGCGCGGCGGACGCATCGTGGCGATGTCGAACCTCCCGGACGATCTTCCGCCCGAAGCGGTCGAGGAGGCCCTGCATTGCCGGCGCACCGGTTTGCGCTCGCATCTCTCGATTCCACTGCGCATCGGCGGCCGCGTGACCAGCGTGCTTTCCGTCGCCGCCGTGCGCCAGGCGCGCACCTGGACACCCGAGATGGTCTCGCGGCTCAAGATCGTCGGCGAGGTGCTCGCCACTGCGCTCGCGCTCGCCCGTTCCGAGGAAGAGGCGCGGCAGCTCCGCCGCCGCGTCTGGCATGCCGACCGTGTGCAGCGCGTGAGCGCACTCACCGCGGCCATCGCGCACGAGCTCAACCAGCCGCTGGCGGCCATCCTCAGCAATGCGCAGGCCGGGCTGAAGTACCTCGAGCGCGACGGCGCGACCCCCGGCGCGATCAAGGACATCCTCGAAGCCGTGGTGCGCGACGACAAGCGTGCGGCGGAAACCATCCGCACCATGCGTGCGCTGATCCGGCAGGACGAAACCCAACGCGAGCGCGTCGACCTGGCGTCAGCGCTCGGCGAGGCGAAGAGTCTGGTGGAAAGCGAGTTCGCGGGGCACGGCGTCCGCATCGATACGCGCCTCGACAAGGGCTGCTGGGTCGTGGCGGACAAGGTGCAGATCGAACAGGTGGGCCTCAACCTGCTGTTCAACGCGGCCGCCGCCGTGCAGGACGGCCTGCCGGCGCAGCGCCTCATCCGGATGCAGGTTTCGAAGTCCGGCGAGTCGCGCGTCACGGTGTCGGTGCGCGATGCGGGCAAGGGCATCGCGCCGAAGGATCTCGAATCGATCTTCGAGCCTTTCTGGAGCACACGGCAGGAGGGGTTGGGCCTGGGCCTCGCGATCTGCCGCTCCATCGTCGAAGCGCACGGCGGCCGGATCTGGGCCGAGTCGAACGCGGAAGGCGGAGCGACCTTCACCGTCGAGCTTCCCGCAGCGGCCGGCAAGCCAGAGGCACCGGACAGCCCGCGCGAGGCGGACGTGCCGGCCGGCACCTCGGCATGCGAGGGCCTGGGCGGGGAGGCGCTCGTCTGCGTCATCGACGACGATGCGGCGGTGCGCGGCAGCCTCCTGCGCCTGCTCGATGGCGCGGGATGGGCAGGGGCTGCCTATGCCTCGGCCGACGAGTTCCTGGGCAACCCGCCGGGCGGCGATGTGGCCTGCATCCTGCTCGACATCCAGATGCCGGGGGTTTCCGGTCTGCAGCTTCAGCAGCGCCTGCTGGAGCGCGGATGCTCGCCCTCGATCATCTTCCTCACTGGACACGGGAACGTGTCGGCCGGCGTCGATGCGATGAAGCTGGGCGCCGCGGACTTCCTGGAGAAGCCGGTGGACGGCGAAGTCCTGCTCGCTGCCGTGCGCCGGGCGGTCGAGCGCCATGCCGGCGAGCGCAGGCACGCGCTCATGCAGGAAGCGCTGAAGGAGCGGGCTGCCCGCCTCTCGCCGCGCGAGCGTGAAATCCTGGCGCATGTCGTCCGGGGCCGGCTGAACAAGCAGATCGCGGGCGACTTGCTGATCGCGGAGCAGACCGTCAAGCAGCATCGCGGACGGGTCATGGACAAGATGGGCGTGCGTTCCGTCGCCGAGCTCGTGCTGGCCTGCGAGGCTGCAGGGCTCCTTTCGGATCCGCCGTCGTCATCGGGATCGTCCGAAGGAAACATCGATTCACCGAAGCGGGCTGCAACTCCGCTCTGAAGCGGATCACGACGCCTGGAGCGTCATAACTAGGAGACAAGCATGGAGACTCAATTCGCATTCGACCTTGCGAGCAAGAAAGTCGAGGGCGCCTGGCGCGGATTCACGCCCGGCCTGTGGCAGGACCGCGTCAACGTCCGGGAATTCATCCAGCGCAACTACACGCCCTATGAGGGGGACCACAGCTTCCTCCAGGGAACCACCGCACGCACGGAGGCGTTGTGGGAGACATTGAAGCCCCTGCTGGCACAGGAGCGGGAGAAGGGCGTGCTCGGTGTGTCGCAGGTGCCGTCGAGCATCACCGCGCATGCGCCCGGCTACATCGACAAGGCCAACGAGATCATCGTCGGGCTGCAGACCGATGCACCACTGGTGCGCGCGATCATGCCCTTCGGCGGTTGGCGCGTGGTGGAGGACAGCCTGCGCGCCTACGGCTACGAGCCCGACCCGAAGCTGGTCGAGGTCTTCACCAAATACCGCAAGACGCACAACGTCGGCGTGTTCGACGCCTACACGCCCGAGATCCGCAAGGCGCGCTCGTCGCACGTGATCACGGGCTTGCCCGATGCCTATGGGCGCGGCCGCATCGTCGGCGACTACCGCCGGGTCGCGTTGTACGGCGTCGACTTCCTTGTCGCCGACAAGGAGCGCGAGAAGCACGAGCTGGACGAGCGGCACTCGACGGAGGACACCATCCGATTGCGCGAGGAACTGTCCGAGCAGATCCGCTCGCTCAAGGAACTGAAGGAGATGGGATCGAGCTACGGCTACGACATCTCGGTGCCGGCGGCTAACGCGCGCGAGGCCGTGCAATGGACCTACTTCGGCTACCTCGCCGCGATCAAGCAGCAGAACGGCGCGGCGATGTCGGCCGGGCGGCTCTCGACTTTCTGGGACATCTACTTCGAGCGCGACCTGCGCGAAGGCACGCTGAACGAATCTCAGGCGCAGGAGATCATCGACGACCTGGTCATCAAGTGGCGGCTCGTGCGATTCCTGCGCGCGCCGGAATACAACCAGCTTTTCTCCGGCGACCCGGTGTGGGTCACGGAGGTGGAGGGCGGCATGGGCGAGGACGGCCGAACGCTGGTCACGAAGTCGGCCTTCCGCATGCTGCACACGCTGAACAACCTCGGCCCCGCGCCGGAGCCCAACCTCACGGTGTTCTGGTCGCCGCGGCTGCCCGAGGGCTTCAAGCGCTTCGCGATCAAGATCTCGATCGACACCAGCTCGATCCAGTACGAATCCGACGACCTCATGCGACCCAAGTGGGGCGACGATTGCGCCATCGCCTGCTGCGTTTCCGCGATGCGGCTGGGCAAGCAGATGCAGTTCTTCGGCGCGCGGGTCAACCTGCCGAAGACGATGCTCTATGCCCTCAACGGCGGGCGCGACGAGCTGACCGGCGAGCAGGTCGGGCCCATGCTGGCGCCGGTCACGGGCGACCTGCTCGACTATGACCAGGTGATGGAGCGCCTGAGCCCGATGCTGGACTGGCTGGCGAAGACCTATGTCAATGCGCTCAACGTCATTCACTTCATGCACGACAAGTACTGCTACGAGGCGATCGAGATGGCGCTGCACGACCGCGACGTGCTGCGCACGCTGGCCTGCGGCATCGCCGGCCTTTCGCACGCCGCGGACAGCCTCTCGGCCATTCGCTACGCGAAGGTGCGGCCGATACGCGACGAGCGCGGGCTCATCGTCGACTACGAGACCACGGGCGAATTCCCGTGCTTCGGCAACAACGACGACCGCGTCGACGACATCGCCCGCACGCTGGTGTCGATGATGATGAACAAGATCCGCATGTACCCGAGCTACCGCAACGCGCAGCACACGCAATCGGTGCTCACGATCACGTCCAATGTGGTCTACGGCAAGGGCACGGGCAACACGCCGGACGGCCGCAAGAAGGGCGAGCCCTTCGCGCCGGGCGCCAATCCGTCCAACGGGCGCGACACGCACGGCGCGCTTGCGGCGCTGATGTCCGTGGCGAAGATCCCGTACGACGACGCGGAGGACGGCATCTCGCTGACGCTGTCGGTCGTGCCCTCGGCGCTCGGCACCGAGAGCGAGCGCATCACGCGCGGCAGCGATGCGCTCGATGCCTACTTCGTGAGCGGCGGCTTCCACGTCAACATCAACGTGCTGAACCGTGAGACGCTGCAGGATGCGATGGCGCATCCGGAGAATTACCCGCAACTCACGATCCGCGTGTCCGGCTATGCGGTGAACTTCATCAAGCTGACCAAGGAGCAACAGCTCGACGTGATCAACCGCACCTTCCATGGCGCGATGTAGGCCACCCGAGAGCGCGCCATGACCCAGTCATTGACCGGCAGCCGGTACGAGTTGCACGTCGCGAAGAAGGGGGCTGCGGAGTCGAAGTCGCAGGACTACTACACGATCCATCCGGCCGACCTCGAAGAGTCCGGCGACCCCGGCGAGGACATCGTCGGCTACGTGCACTCCTGGGAGGTCGGCAGCACGGTGGACGGGCCGGGCATCCGGTTCGTGGCCTTTCTCACCGGCTGCTTCCTGCGCTGCCAGTACTGCCACAACCCGGACACCTGGCACCGGAACAACGGGCGGCCGGTCTCGGTCGGCCGTGCGATGCAGGAGATCGGCAAGTACGCACAGGTGCTGAAGATCAGCCGTGGCGGGATCACGCTCTCGGGGGGCGAGCCGATGGTGCAGAAGGCCTTTGCCATGGAGATATTCCGGCGCTGCAAGCAACTCGGATTGCACACCTGCATCGACACCGCCGGGCGCCTCGGCGAGCGCATGACCGATGAAGAGCTGACGCAAATCGATTTGCACCTGCTCGACATCAAGTCCGGAGACCCCGCCATCTACGAGCAGGTCACGCGCCAGCCGCTGCAACCGACGCTGGACTATGCGCGGCGCCTCTCGGCGCTCGGGCGGCCGATGTGGGTGCGCTTCGTGCTCGTGCCTGGCCTCACCGACGGCTACGACAACGTCGAGAAGGTGGCCGACGTCTGTGCCGAACTCAAGTCGCTGGAGCGGGTGGAGATCCTGCGCTTCCACCAGATGGGGCGCGACAAGTGGCAGCAGCTCGGGCTCGAGTACCCGCTGCGCGAGGTCGAGCCGCCTTCGGCGGAACTGTCCGAGCGCGTGCGCGGGCAGTTCCGAAGCCGTGGCCTGACGGTGTACTGAACGCTGACAACAAGAAGAAGGAGAAGAATCATGGAGACCTTGAGCAACGTTCTGGCGCAGCAGCCGATGATGGCGCTGTTCCTGACCATCGCCATCGGCTACCTGCTGGGAGAGGTCAACATCAAGGGCTTCTCGCTCGGTGTGGGAGCCGTGCTTTTCGTGGCGCTCTTCATGGGCTGGCTGTCGCCCAAGTCGGCGCCGGCGCCCATGGTGGGCACGCTGGGGCTGGCGCTCTTCCTGTACGCCGTGGGCGTGCAGTACGGCAAGCAGTTCTTCATTGGCCTCACGAGTTCGTACGGGCAGAGGGCGAACCTGATCGCACTGTCCGGCGTGCTCCTGGCCGGCGTGGTGAGCATGCTGTTCATGAAGATGTCGAACCTCCCGCTCGGGCACGCGCTGGGGCTGTTCGCGGGCGCCGGCACCAGCACGCCGACCCTGCAGGCTGCCATCGTGACGCTGGGCAACGACGACCCGGCGGTCGGCTACTCGGTGGCCTATCCGCTGGGCGTGGCCGGGCCGATCCTGTTTCTCTACGTGACCTTCATGCTGCTCAAGCCGAAGATCCAGGCGCCCACGGGGGGCGCGATCGAGATGCTGGAGATTGCGCCGGAGGAGTCCGCGCTGAAGGGCAAGACCATCGGCGACCTGCTCTCCGGATTGCCCGCGGGCATCGAGATCGCCGCGCTGCGGCGGGCGCATCACAACCTGCCGGCCTCGCACACCATGGCGCTGGCTGCGAACGACGTCCTGCTGGTCACGGGACCGAGCCGCGAGGTGCTCGAGCAGGCGGCGCGGCAACTCGGCGAGGTCCATGCCGGCCGGATGATGGGGGATCGCCGCGACCTGGATTACGTCCGTATCTTCGCTTCACGAGCGGCCGTGGTCGGCCGCTCGCTCGGCGACCTGAAGCTGCCGGAAGGCAGGCCCAACGTGGTCGTGCAGGTGCGCCGCGGGGACGCCGATATCCTGCCGCGGCCCGACCTGGTGCTGGAGTTCGGCGATCGCGTCGGCCTGCTCGCGCATCGCGATGACTTCGCCACGCTCCGCAAGTTCTTCGGCGATTCGATCAAGGGCACGGCGGAGTTCAGCTACATCTCCATCGGGTTCGGCATGGCGTTGGGCTTCCTGCTCGGCGCGATCAACTTTCCCCTGCCCGGCGTCGGCAAGCTCGCCCTGGGCCTTTCGGGCGTGCTGATCGTTGCGCTGGTGCTC
This sequence comes from Variovorax sp. J22R115, assembly GCF_030317005.1. NCBI lineage: Bacteria > Pseudomonadati > Pseudomonadota > Betaproteobacteria > Burkholderiales > Comamonadaceae > Variovorax > Variovorax sp. J22R115. The sequence continues at coordinate 76,634 of NZ_JASZYM010000012.1, forward strand.
GGCAGGCTGCGCCGCACCGGTGGTCTGAACTGGACCATACCGCTGTCGGCGAACCTGGTGCTGCGAAATCTGGGTCTGACGCTGTTCCTGGCGCAGGTCGGCATGGCGTCGGGACCGAAGTTCGCGGCCACGGTCTCGCAGACGGGCTTCCTGATGCTCGGGCTGGCGGCCATCGTCGTGGTGGCGCTCGTGCTGCCGATCCTGGTGCTGGGGCTGGGCGTGTTCAAGATGCCTTTCGACGAGGTGGCCGGCATCGTGGCGGGCGCGTGCGGCAACCCGGCCATCCTGGCGTATTCGAACAAGCTGGCGCCGACGGACAAGCCGGACATCGGCTACGCGATGATCTTTCCGGGGATGACCATCATCAAGATCCTCTTCGTGGACATCGTGCCGGCGCTGGTCGGCGGCGGGTGAGCGCCGCAGCGTCATGACGACGTGCCCATGAATGAACCACTTGAGACGAACAACGCCGGCAATATGGCAGGACTGGCCTACCTGCCGGTCAGCCTGTTCGGCTCGGTCATGGGCTTGTGCGGTCTGGCGCTGGCGTGGCGGCTCGCGGCGATCGAGTTCGGCCTGCCCAGGTGGGTGGGCGAGGTGCTTGGCTATGCGGCGGCCGTCGTCTTCGCCGCCCTGGTTCTCGCCTATGCGATCAAGTTCCTCAAATCACCCAACGCAGTGCGCACCGAATTCGCGCATCCCGTCGCGGCGAACTTTTTTGCGACTCCGATCATTTCGCTGTTGCTCCTGCCGGCAGTTGTTGCGCCCTATGCGCTCGCGTTGGCCAAGGTCCTTTGGGTCGCCGGCACCATGGCGATGCTGGGATTCGCTTGGTTGATCGTGAGCCGATGGATGAGCGTTCGGCAACAAATCGCGCATGCCACGCCCGCCTGGATTGTCCCGGTCGTCGGAACGCTCAATATTTCGATCGCCGGCGTTCCTTTGAACCTGCCCGGCTCGCATGCTGTGTGCGTATTCGCACTGGCGGTGGGCCTGTTCTTCGCGGTGCCGCTCTTCACGCTGATCCTCTCCAGGGTGATCTTCGAGGAGCCAATGCCCCAGCCGCTGCAGCCTTCATTGATGATCCTGGTCGCACCTTTCGCCGTTGGCTTCTCGGCTTATCTCAATGTTGCGGGACAGCTCGATCTTTTCGCCGAGTTGCTCTTCTACCTTGCAGTCTTCATGCTCGCGGTTCTGCTGCCCAAGCTGGTGCGCCTGCGCAGTTGCTCGCCCTTCCATACTTCGTGGTGGGCCGTGAGCTTTCCATTGGCGGCAATGACGCTCGCTGCGCTGAAGTTCAGCATTGAACAGCCGTCATGGCTGGCACAAGCGTTCGCACTTGCAATGCTCGCTTTCACGACTCTCGTGATTCTGTCGCTGGGCTTTCGTACGAGCATGGGCATGGCTCAGGGCGAACTGCGCGCGTTGACGCTCTGACCATACCTTGAGCGTCCTGCAAGCGGAAAGGAGACAAGCATGGAAATTCAATTCGCGTTGGATCTGGCGAGCGAGAGAACCGAGGGCGCTTGGCGCGGATTCACGCCGGCGCTGGTCGGAGGGCGAGACAGGGAGAAGACTGAATGACCGCACTGGTGGTCGCCGAGCACGACCATGCCGCTGTCAGGTCGGCGACCCTGAATACCGTCACCGCCGCGTTGGCATGCATGGCCGGTGACGTCCATGTGCTTGTCGTCGGTTCGAACGTGGGAGATGCAGTCAAGGCGGCAGCCGGGATCGCGGGTGTGAGCCGGATCGTCGCCGTCGACAGCCCATTCCTCGCCGACAACCTGGCCGAGAACCTGGCCGCCCAGATCGTGTCGATGTCGCAGGGCTACAGCCACATCCTTTTCGCGGCAAGCGCCAACGGCAAGAGCGTTGCCCCTCGCGTGGCTGCATTGCTGGACGTGGCCGCCATCAGCGAGATCACCAAGGTCATCGCACCCGACACCTTCGAGCGGCCCATCTATGCGGGCAACGTGATTGCCACGGTGCGCAGCAGCGACGCCATCAAGGTGATGACGGTGCGCACGACCAGCTTCGATGCGGCTGCCGCAACCGGCGGCAGTGCCACCGTGCAGAACGACGAAGGGGTGGCCGACTCCGGCAAGAGCAGATTCGTCGGCCGGGAGATCCACCGGAGCGAGCGCCCGGAGCTGACGACGGCGCAGGTCATCGTCGCCGGGGGGCGCGGCCTGGGCAGCGCCGACAAGTTCAAGGAAGTACTGGCGCCGCTGGCGGACCGATTGAACGCGGGCCTCGGTGCGAGCCTGTCCGCCGTCGATGAAGGTCACGCGCCCAACGACTGGCAGGTGGGTCAGACCGGCAAGATCGTGGCGCCGCAGCTGTACATCGCCTGCGGGATTTCAGGCGCGGTCCAGCATCTGGCCGGCATCCAGGATTCCAAGGTGATCGTGGCGATCAATGCGGACGAGGAGGCCCCGATCTTTTCGGTTGCGGACTACGGGCTGGTGGCCGATCTGTTCATTGCGGTGCCGGAACTGGTCGCCGCGCTGGGGCCGGGGCCGCGATGACCGGAACGACGTTTGCCGCCGAACCTGCGCGCGAGCCGCTGCTGAGTCCGGTAGACCGGATCTCGGAGATGCTCTTCGGCCTGCTCATGGCGCTCAGCTTCACCGGTGCCGTGTCGGTGACGGAGGCCGGGCGCGAGGAAATCCGCGTGATGTTCGTCGCCGCGCTGGGCTGCAACCTGGCATGGGGGCTCGTCGACGCCGTCATGTACCTGGTGCGCACGGTCGCGGACCGTGGCAGATGGCTCACGCTCGTGCACTCCGTGCGGGGCGCCCCGGATGCGCAGGTGGGCCGCGCGGTGCTCGGTCGCTCGCTGTCGCGCGACATGGCCGGCCTGGTCTCCCCGGCGGAGATCGAAGCCATCCGCGGCCGGATGCTTGCGCTGCCTTCCGTGCCGGCGCAGCCCACGCTGGGCTGGAATGACCTGCGCGCGGCGTTGGCGGTGTTCGTCTTCGTGGTGGTGGCGACCTTTCCGGTGGTGCTGCCTTTCGCGCTGATGCAGGACGTAGCGACGGCAAAGAACGTGTCGCGCGCCATCGCGCTGGCCATGCTGTTCCTTGGCGGGCTGGGTCTTGGGCGCTATGCAGGTTACGGCAGCTGGAAGGTTGGCATCCTGATGGCAGGGCTGGGCACGGTGCTCGTGGGCGCCATCAAGGCGCTCGGCGGATGACAGCCGGATCGCGGGCACTCGCCGCGCTCGGGGCTTTCATCGCCACGGCCGTGCACGCCGGCGAGGGCGAAGCCACGCCGGCCTGGGAGTTCGCGGCCACGGCGTACCCCACGATCGTTCGCGGCGGAGGCAACTACACGTCGGCGGTCATGGTGGCCCAGCGCGCAGCGCTGCATCTCGAGGCGCGGGTCAACTACGAATCGGTCGGCGCCCGTTCGGCCTTCATCGGCTGGACCTTCGCCGGCGGGGAGGAACTCACCTGGGAACTGACGCCCCTGCTCGGAAGCGCCTGGGGCACCACCAAGGCTTTCGTGCCCGGCATGGAAGCGAGCCTGGGCTGGCGGCGGTTCGACTTCTACGTCGAGGCCGAATACGTGCGCTTCCGCGAAGAGAGCAGCCGCTATCTCTATGCCTGGAGCGAACTTGGCTACCGGCCGGTGGAGTGGCTTCGCGTGGGGCTCGCCGCCCAGCGGACCCGGGCCTATGGCGGAGATCGCGACGTCCTGCGCGGACCGTTCGCGCAGGTGACCTGGCGCCAGGTCACCGTCGGCGGCTTCTGGTTCAACCCGGGGTCGAAGGACCAGGTCTTCGTCGCGTCGATCAGCGCCGTGTTCTGAAGTGTCGGCGCGATGGTTCATCCGCCCGGCGCGATGCCTTCGAACTCGTCCAGCACGTCCATCGGCGTGCTCCGCCGGCCGAAGTAGCCGACGCGCTCTTCCAGGCCTTCGCCGCGCAGGATGTCACGCGCGAGGGCGTGCGCCGAGGCCATCCGCATGGCGATGCCGGCCGCCTGCAACTGCGCGTGCAGCCGGCCGAGCATGCGGGCGCCCGCCAGGTCGATGTTGGCCGAGGTCGACAGGTCGCACACCACCAGCCGTATCGGCTCCGCCGACGCGCGGACCTTGGCGAGCACCACGTCCTGCACGTGTTCGACATTGAAGTAGAGGAGGGCGGCCTCCACGCGGAACACCAGTGCACCGGGGATCGGTTCGTTGTCCGGATGGCGCTCCATGTCCGAGAGGCCGCGCGTGCCGGGAATACGCCCGAGGAAGGCGACGTGAGGCTGCGCCACGCGCCGGATGAGCAGCAGCAGGGACGCGATGGCGGCAAGCATCACGCCCTTGAGGATGCCCAGCACCAGCACACCGGCAAAGGCGATCATCGCCACGCCGAACTCGTAGCGGCTCGAGCGCCACAGCGCGCGCAACTGAGGAATGTCGACGAGGCCCTTGACCGCCACCAGCACGATGGTCGCCAGCACCACGTTGGGCAGGTTGTGCAGCAAGGGCGCGAGGTAGACGAGGCAGATGGCAATGGTGATGGAGGCGAAGACGAGCGCCAGTGGCGTCTGCGCGCCCGCCTTGTCATTGACGGAAGACTGCGACAGCCCGCCTGCCACCGGATAGCCCTGGGCGAAGGCCACGGCCACGTTCGCGGCGCCGAGCCCGAGCAGTTCCTGCCGCGCATCGATGGCGAAGCCGTGTCGCTCGGCCAGTGTGCGCGCTGCGGACACGCCTTCGACGTAGGCCAACAGCAGGCAGGCAAAGGCCAGGGGAAGCACGTCGTCCACGTCGCGCAGTCGCAAGTTCGGTGTACGGATGTCCGGCAGTCCCGTGGGCACCTCCCCCAGCACCGGCAGGCCGAGCCCGGCCAACGGCGTCGCGGACAGCACGACGATCGAGAGCGCCACCACGGCCAGCGCGACCGGCCGGCCTGGCAGAAGCTTCTCGCCGGCCAGCAGCAAGGCGAGCGAAGCCAGTCCGAAGCCGAGGACCGCGAGGTTCGTGCCCGGGAGTTGGCCCACGAGCACCACGACCCGCTCGAAGAAGTGTTCCCCGCCGCCCTTGACGCCGAACAGTTTCGGCAACTGGGTCATGGCGATCGTGAGTGCAGCGCCGGCCTTGAAGCCGAGAAGAATCGTCTCGCTCACGAAGTTCATGAGCGAACTCAGGCGCAGGATCCACGCGATGATGCTCAGCCCCGCCATGACCAGCGCCGTGAGTGCCGCGAGGTCCATGGCGCGCGCCGCATCGCCACCGGCCATGGCGGCCGCCATCGTCGGCGCAATGAGGATGGAGATCGCCGATGTGGGGCCCACCGCGAGTTGGCGCGACGAGCCGAACAGCGCATAGAACAGGCCACCGGCGAGATAGCCGTACACGCCGCAGTGCGGCGGCAACCCGGCCAGCATGGCGTAGGCAAGCGAAACGGGAATCGCATAGGCAGCGAGCGTGACGCCCGCCACGGCATCGCGCCGCAGCCATGCGGCGCGGTAAGCGGGCAGCCATTGGGAAGGCGGAAACGCCGCGCGCCATCCGCCGACAGGCGCGGGGGGCATGGACGCGTCTGCCGGGACATTGGCGGTTTTCTCGGTGAGGTGCGACATGCGGCCAGCGTGAACGACCCTGGGGCATGAGCTTGCCCCGTGGGACAGAGGCGTGGAAATCCGACCAAAGTAGGATTTGCGCCCTCGGAGCGCTGCGTTACCTTGATGGGCACAACATAGAAGAGCGAGGTGGATGCCATGCAGCTGAAGCACCGATCGACGGACAAGCAGGAGAACGGGGCGGTCGCCGTCCGCGATGAACCGAAAGCCAAGGAGGCCGAGCCGTCCAAGGGCAGGCTCAAGCGCAGTCAGTACGACAAGGAACTCGAGCGCCTGCATGTCGAACTCGTCAAGCTGCAGCAGTGGGTGGTGCACAAGGGGCTCAAAGTCTGCATCGTGTTCGAAGGGCGCGACGGCGCGGGCAAGGGCGGCACCATCAAGGCGATCACCGAGCGCGTGAGCCCGCGGGTGTTCCGGGTGGTCGCGCTGCCGGCGCCGACCGAGCGCGAGAAAAGCCAGATGTACGTGCAGCGCTACCTGCCGCACCTGCCGGCCGCAGGCGAGGTCGTGATCTTCGATCGCAGCTGGTACAACCGCGCCGGCGTGGAGCGGGTGATGGGCTTCTGCACGGAGGAGATGGCCCAGGAGTTCCTGCGCGCGGTGCCGCTGGTGGAGCGGGCCATCCTGGATTCAGGCGTCATCCTGCTCAAGTACTGGCTCGAAGTCAGCCCCGAGGAGCAGACGCATCGCCTCGAGGCCCGCATCCATGACCCGCGCAAGATCTGGAAGCTTTCGCCGATGGACATCAAATCCTACGGCCGGTGGAATGACTACTCACGTGCGCGCGACGACATGTTCGCGGCGACTGACACCGAGTTCGCCCCTTGGCACGTCGCGAGGTCGGACGACAAGCGCCGCGCGCGCCTCAACATCATTTCCCATTTCCTGAGCCATGTTCCTTATCGCGAGGTGCCGCGCGAGAAGGTGAAGCTGCCCAAGCGAAACAAGATCAACGGCCGTCGCGAGTCCACCCATCCGGTGAGGTACATCGAGGAAAGGTACTGAAGGGAAGGCGGCCCCTAGCCATTCGTGCTGGTTTCGGGGGCCTGGACCAGCAGGACTGGCATGGTCGCCATGCGCGTGACGTGCTGCGCCTCGCTTCCCCACAGGATGCGCTCGATGCCCTTGCGGCCGCGCGTTCCAGCCACGATGAGTTCGGCCTTCCAGGCCTGCGCGTCGTCCGCGACCAATTCCGACAAGCTCATGGTCAGCGACGTGAGCAGCCTCGTCTCCACCTTGGCGCCGCTGCGCTCGGCGCGTTCGCGGCCTTGCTGCAGAAGCCGCTCTCCTTCCGCCTTCATTTGGGGCAGCAGAGAGGCGTAGGAGGCGTGCGATGCATGGCCCGGCCTGAGCTTGAACGTGTTGAGCGCATGCACGAGCCGCAGCGTGGCGCCGTGCAGCAGGGCCAGGCGCACCGCCTCGTCGAGACCGGCCAGCGAGGTGTCGCTGCCGTCGAGGGGGACAAGGATTCGCTGGTACATGGTTGGCCGTCCTCGACAATGACTGTGTTCAGGCATTGACCTTCGTCAACTGCATCCATCGTGACGCTTCGGGCATTGGCTTGCAAGCCAGGGCGTTCCGGTGGTCAGTCGGCGTCGTGCGTTGGAGCGCGATGCGCGCCCGGTCAGGGCATCGCTCTTCCTGCGACGCATTCGAGCCAGCGTCGCTCCGAGATGATCGCGATAGCATGTCCAGCCTGCTGCAAAGCCAGGGCGTCCTTGATCGTCTGTGCGAGCGGCGTCTCAGTCCAGTTCGGCGGCACCTTGGACCCGATAACGAGGTAGCGCACGTTCCGGCTGACTGCAGCTGCCGGCCACCCGCCGGCCCGTTCCAGCAGTCGCTCGCATGCTGCCCTCGTTCCATGGAGGAACTCGCCCGCCAGACAGACCAGCGAGTCGCGCAGGGTGATCTCGATCGCGTTGTCCATCGGAAGCGCGAAATCGGCCGCGCCGTCCGTATCGTTCCACACGAAATCGCCAGCCGCCAGTTGCTTGAGTGTGGTCATCAGGTAGGCGCGCTCGTCTTCACTGACGTGTCCGTCGGCCAGGACAGTTTCGATCGCGCGGCTGACGGCATGGCCAGGCCACACCCGCGCGACGTCGGAGTTCTCGGCAAGCCACACCTTGAGGAACTCGATCTCCAGATCATGAAGATCACCATCCGCGACCATGGTCTCCACAATGCCCAAAAGCTGTTCGATGGCTTGACGCATGGCTGGCTTTCCTGTCAGGGATGGGCTCAGAGGGCACTGCACCTCCGAGGATGAAAGGCAATGTAGCCCTGCGAAGGATTGCCGGGGACCTGTGGCCAGAGCACATTTTCGCCCACTTCAAAGGGGAGGCCCAAGTGATTGCCATCATCCGGCCGCACCGTGACCGATGGGCAACTCGACACCGCCGCGGCTTGACCATCTCCATCAGCGGCGCACAATGGTCTGCCAACGACTGCAGGAGAGTTGTCATGGATAAGCGAACTTTCTTGGCAGGTGGGCTCGTCGCCGTCCTCGCCGCGGCATGCACCACCACCTCCACCTCGAGCGGCGATCCAGTGGCCAAGCGCGCCAGCATCAATGCATCGGTCGACAGCGCACTGTCCAAGCTCTACGCCCAGGCGCCGGGCTCGCGCGAAATGACGGGCAAGGCCAAGGGGGTGCTGGTGTTCCCTGATGTGGTCTCGGCCGGGCTGGGCGTTGGCGGCTCCTACGGGCAGGGTGCGCTGCGCGTCGGCGGCAAGACCGATGGCTACTACAGCACCACTGCGGCATCGGTCGGGCTTCTGGCCGGCGCCGACTCCAAGGCTGTTTTCGTGCTCTTCATGACGCAGGAATCGCTGGACAAGTTCCGCGCGAGCAAGGGGTGGACCGCCGGCGCCGATGCCTCGGTCACCATGCTCAAGGTCGGCGCCTCGGCAGCCGTCGATACGCAGACCATGCAGCAACCCGTCGTGGGATATGCCCTGAGCAATGCCGGGCTGATGGCCAACCTCAGCCTCGACGGCACCAAGGTCAGCAAGCTCGATCTTTGATCCGGGCCGGGCGGCGGGCGGCGGGCGGCGGACGTCGATCATGTGTTCCGCCGCGAAGCGCGGCCCGCTTCAGTCCACCGTGATGCCGTTGGTCTTGACCAGCGCGGCCCAGCGTGCAATCTGCGACTGCAGGAAGGCGCCGAATTCTTTCGGCGTGTTGCCGACGGGCTCGATGCCCATGGACAGCAGCCGGCGACGGGTCTCCGGCTGATGGGTGGCGTCCCGCACTGCGGCGGACAGGCGCTCGATCACTGCCGGTGGCGTGGCCGCGGGCACGAAGAAGCCGTTCCACTCGACCACCTCGAAGTTCTTGAAGCCGCTCTCCATCACGGTGGGCACGTCGGGCAGCGCTTCCATGCGCTGCGCGCCGGTGGTTGCGAGCGCGCGCAGCCGGCCCGACTGCACGTAGCTCAGGCCTGACACCGGGTTGGCGAAGTAGGCCGAGACCTGGCCCGCCAGCAGATCGGTGATGGCCGGCGCGCCACCCTTGTAGGGCACGTGCAACCAGTCGATGCCGGCGTCGCGCTTGAGCATCTCGGCTGCGAGGTGCGCCGAGCCGCCGGCGCCGTAGGACGCATAGCTGAGCTTGCCCGGGTTTGCACGCGCGTAGGCGATGAATTCCTTGAAGGTCTTGTAGGGTGCCGAGCTGGGCACCACGAGGATGTTGGGCATGTTGATCGCCTGCGACACCGGCACGAGGTCCTTGACCGGGTCGAAGGGCAGCTTGCGCAGCACGGCGTTCACCGCGTAGGGGAAGGTGTCGAAGAGCACGGTGTAGCCGTCGGCGGGCGACTGCAGCACGGCCGTGGCAGCGATGATGCCGCTGGCGCCAGGCCGGTTCTCCACCACGATCGGCTGACCCAGCAGCGTGGACATCGGCTGCGCCAGCAGACGGGCATTGCCGTCGGCGCCACCGCCCGCTGCGTAGGGAACGATCAGGCGGATCGGCTTGGATGGAAAGGCCGGCGCTTGCGCCGCGGCGGGCAGCGCGGCAAGTGCCACTCCGCCCAGCAGCAACTGCCGGCGAGCGGGCGAAAAAACTCTCACGGTCATGCTCGTCTCCTCTGGTTTCTGAGCCAATAAAAACTTCTGCAGAATGCAAGACTTGCCCCCGAGACCAAGAAAAACTCATGAAGCTTCAGTTTCTCCAGACCCTGGTCGCGGTGCTGCGGCACGGCTCCTTCGCGGCAGCGGCGAAGGAAGTGAACCTCACGGCCAGCGCCGTGAGCCTGCAGATGCAGCAACTCGAGGCCTACTTCGGCCAGCCGCTCTTCGACCGCTCGGCACGGCAGGTACGGCCCACGGCTTTCGCGGCCGAGGTCGCGGGCACGATGCAGCAGACCCTCGATGCGCTCAAGGCGCTGCGGCTGCGCGAGGACTCGGTGGTCTCGGGCCGCATTCGCCTGGGCACCATCGAGTCGGCGCAGGTCAGCCTGCTGCCGACGGCGATGCAGGTGCTGCACGACCGGGCGCCCGCGCTGGAATTCGAGATCACCCGCGGGGTTTCTGCCGCGCTGCTGGACGACGTGAAGGCCGGCCGACTCGACACGGCAGTTCTGGTGCGGCCGAAGTCCGGCGGATCGAGCCGGCTGAAATGGTTTGCGCTGGCCACCGAGACCTTCGTGATGATCGCGCCGCCGCATGCGCGGCGCGGCTCGCCCGTCGAGATGCTTCGGCGGCACAACTGGATCCGCCTCGACCGCGTCACCACCGGCGGCCACATCGCCGCGCAGTACGTCAACCGCATCGCGCCGCGCACGCGCTGCACCTTCGACCTGCCCGGCACCGACGCAGTCGCGGCCATGGTGTCCGCCGGGCTCGGCGTCTCGGTCGTACCGGCCCTGCGCCAGGAAGTGTTGCAGGCCTACCCGATGCTCCAGATCCCGCTCGGCAAGGACGCGCCGGTGCGTCACATCGCGATGGTGTGCCGCCCCGCCGATGCCGAAAGCAGGCGCGTGCAGGCCGTGCTGGAAGCTTTCGAGATCGCGGTGCGCCGGCGCCATCAGAAGCTGTAGAGGGCCTGCGGGTTGTCGACCAGCACGCGTTGCCGCAGCGCCGCGTCGCGCACCCAGCCGCCGATGCGGTCGAGCAATGCGGCGTCGTCCGGCTTCACCGCCTTTTCGGTGGGATGGGGCCAGTCACTGCCCCACACCAGCCGCTCCGGTGCATGCGCGAGCAGCGCTTCGGCCACGCGGGCGCGGCTGTCCTCGGTGCCGGGCATGTCGTCGAGGTAGGGCGCGGAGAGCTTCACCCATGTCCGGCCACGATCGAGCAGGCGGCTCACAACGGCGAAGGCGGGGTGCGCTGTCCCTTCGGGATGCGGCATCCGTGCGAGGTGGTCGAACACCATCGGGCAGGGAATTCGATCGAGCAGGTCCGCGTGTGCCGCGATCTGGTCCGCACGCCAGTGCAGTTGCACGTGCCAGCCCAGAGGCTCGATGCGGCGGGCGAGTGGCTCCACCATGTCGAAGCGCGTGACCGCGGTCACCGGGTCGAAGAGCGTGAAGCGGATGCCGCGAATGCCGCCTTCGTCCAGCGTGCGCAAGGTGGCGTCGTCCACGTCCGGATGCAGCACGCCAACGCCGCGCGCGTCGGCCGCGCCGAGTTGCCGGATTGCATCGAGCGTGACGCTGTTGTCGGTGCCGTAGACCGTTGGCGTCACCACCACGGTGCGTGTCGTGCCGAGGCGGGCCTGCACGCGCCGGTAGTCGCTTGCGCAGGCCTGCGCGAGCACGCGTCCCGGGTCGCCGATCGACGGAAATCGCCCGTCGTAGATGTGGATGTGCGAGTCGCAGGCCAGCGCTGGCACCGCCAGCGCCGGTGGCGCGGTGCCGGTGGTGTGGGGAATCGTTTCGTCCTGCGTCATCGCTTCGCTTCGGCTTGTTGTTCGACGATCTGGCGCACATGCTCGCCGATCGCGAGGGAAGCGGTCAGCCCCGGAGACTCGATGCCGAACAGGTTGACCAAACCTGCGACGCCGTGCTGACTCCCGCCCTGGATCACGAAGTCGGTCGCCGTGTTGTGCATCGATGATCCCGGTCCCGCGAGGCGAGGGCGGATGCCGGTGTAGCCGGGCTGCAGGTCGTCGTCGCGCAGCCCGGGGTAGTAGCGGCGGATCGCGTCACGGAAGGCCGGTGCGCGTGATGCGTCGAATCGATAGTCGACGCCGTCGCGCCATCCGAGGTCGGGACCGAACTTGCATTGCCCGCCCAGGTCGATCGTGACGTGCGCGCGCAGGGCGCCTTCGCGGCCGGTCGGGTAGACGAGACGGTTGAAGGGCGACTTGCGACCCAGCGTGAAGTAGTGGCCGACGGCGAAATGCAGCGGCGGAATCAATGTGGCCGGCATGCCCGCGATGGCGCCCGCAACGCGCTGCGCGCCGAGGCCGGCAGCGTTGATCACGTTCCTGCAGCGCAGGCGCGTGTCTGCCGATGCGCCGACCTGCAGCACGATGCCGTCGGCGGTGGCTTCACCCGCCACGACGGGGCTGCGCAGCGCCAGCGTCGCGCCATGCCGCTCGGCATCGCCGAGGTAACCGAGCATCAGGCCGTGGCTGTCGACGATGCCGGTGGAGGGTGAATGCAGCGCACCGACGCAGCGCACTTCGGGCTCCATGGCGTGGGCTTCTGCCGCATCGATGAGTCGCAGGTCCGTCACGCCGTGCGCCGAACCCAACTCGATGTAGCGGCCCAGTTCGGGCAGCTCGGATTCATGCGTCGCCACGATGAGCTTGCCGATGCGCCGGTGACCGATGCCGCGCTCGGCGCAATAGGCGTAGAGCGCTGCTTTGCCCTCAACGCACAAGCGTCCCTTGAGCGAACCCGGCGCATAGGAGATGCCGGCGTGGATCACCTCGGAATTGCGCGCGCTGGTGTGCGTGCCGATGGCGCCTTCGGCTTCGAGGATGACCACCTCGCGGCCGGCCATCGCGAGTGCGCGTGCGATGGCGAGCCCCACGACGCCTGCGCCGATCACCGCGCAATCGATCTCGTCCATCAGGCCGGACCCTTGGCACTTGCGTTGGCGCCCGGATCACCGAGCGCCAGCCTTTCGTTGTGCTGGCCCAGCGTCGGCGCCGCGAATGGCTCGGGGCCGGGCGTGCGGCTGAAGGCGACGGCGCGCGTGAAGCCGCGGTAGCTGCCCAGCGTCGGATGCGCGAAGTTCGCGACCATGTCCTCGGCCTCCACCTGCGGGAAGTCGAACATGTCCTCCACCGTGCGCGCCGCCGCGCACGGCACTTCCTCCCCGAAGATGCGCTCCCATTCGATCGCGCTGTGCGCGGACAGCGCGGCGTGCAGCAGGGGCACGATCTCCTCGTGGTGCTGCGCGCGCTTGCGCACGCTGTCATAGCGTTCCGAGAGCAGCGACTGCAGGCCCGTTTTCTCGCACAGTGCGCGCCAGAAGTGCGGCGTGTTCGCCGAGATGTAAAGATGGCCTTCGCGCGTGGGATGGATGCCGGTGATGCCGCCCGAGCGCATGTCGCGCCCGACCTCGCGCGGCTCGCCCTCGGCCCAGACCAGGCGCGCGGACTGCATCGCGAGCGCGGAGCGCAGCAGCGAGACGCCGACCTGCTGGCCGACGCCGCTCTTCTCGCGCTCGTAGAGCGCCGACGCGACGCCGGCCGCCACCAGCGCCGCGGCGTAGTAGTCGACTACCGAGCCGTAGAGGATCTGCGGTGGCTGGCCCGGCTGTGCCTGCATCGCGCACATGCCGGTCATGGTCTGCAGCACCTGGTCGTAGCCCGCCTTGTCCTTCAGTGGCCCGGACTCCCCGTAGCCGGTGACGGTGCAATAGATGAGTCGTGGATTGATCGCCTTCAGCGTCTCGTAGTCGATGCCCAGGCGCGCGGGCACGCTGGGCCTGAAGTTGTGGACCAGCACGTCGGCGTCGCGCACGAGCGCGCGCAAGGCATCGAGGTCCGCGGGCTGCTTGAGGTCGAGCACCACGCCGAGCTTGCTGCGGTTCACGCCCAGGAAGGCGCGGCTCTCGGCCTCCAGCGTGGAGGGGTACTTGCGCAGGTTGTCGCCCGCGGGCGGCTCGATCTTGATGACTTCGGCGCCCTGATCCGCCAACAGAGAGCAGCCGTAGGGTCCGGCGATGTAGGCGCTCAGGTCGAGCACGCGCAGGCCGGTGAGCGGGCCCGCAGCCATGGCGTGGCCGGTTGTCGAATCGTTCATGGCACCAGTCCCAGCCGCCGCGCGCTCGCCACGATGGCCCGGGCGCGCGCCTCGAAAGGTGCGTCGATCATGCGGCCGTCCACGACATAGGCGCCGACGCCGCCGGCCGTCGCCGCGTCGGCCGCCTCCACCACTTTCAGCGAATGCGCGATTTCGGCATCGGTCGGCCGGAAGGCCTCGTTCGCGAGCGCGACCTGGCTCGGATGGATGCAGCTCTTGCCGAGGAAGCCCATGCGCCGCGAGAGCGCGGCTTCCTCGCGAAATCCGTCGACGTCGCGCACGTTCGCGAAGGCGCTGTCGTAGGCATAGACGCCCGTCTCGCCGGCCGCCATGCGCACGGCGAACATGGCCTGCCGCACGGCGGAGGCTTCGCGCCGGTCGATCCCGAGCGGCTCGAAGAGGTCGCCCAGGCCCATCTGCAGGCCCACCACGCGCGGATGCGCGGCGGCGAGCGCGGCGGCCGCGCGCAGCGCCTTCGGCGTCTCGATGTTGAGCAGCAGGCCGATCGGCGTGACGACGCCGTTGTCGCGCTCGGCGCGGTCGAGGGCTTCGGCGGCGGCCTGCACGTCGCCCGGGCTTTCGGGCTTGGGCAGGTTGATCACGTGCACGCCGGGTTGCGCGACGGCGGCGACGTCGGCGGCGAAGTGCGGCGTGTCGAGGCCGTTCACGCGAACGATCCAGGTCTTGCCGCCCGTGGCGCCGCCGCCCTGGAGAAAGCCGCGCACCGCATCGCGTGCCTCGGCCTTGCGGGCCTCGACCACGGCGTCTTCCAGGTCCAGGCAGATTCCGTCCGCATCGCTCGCGGCGGCCTTGGCGAAAAGCTCGGGGCGCGACCCCGGCACGAAGAGCTTGCTTCTCATGCCAGCTTCGCCCGTGGATCGTGGCGCGCCAGGCGGCCGAGCAGGTGATCGACTTCGGCGCGCGCGGCCGGCGTCAGGACGGCTGCGGGCTTGCGCTGCGCAGCCGAGGTGAGAAGTCCCCGGCGCTGCAGCACGTACTTGCGCACGGCCAGCCCGACGCCCGGCTGCTGTTCGTAACGCAGGAGCGGAAGATGGGCGTCGAAGAGGTCGTGCGCCTCCTCGCGCTGGCCGGCGGCCGAGAGCCGAACGACGTCGCACAGCATGTCGGGGAAGGCGTAGCCGGTGTTGGCGCCGTCCGCGCCACGCTCCATCTCATAGTCGAGGAAGAGGCCGTTGTTGCCGCACAGGATCGGCAGGCGCCGCATCGAGCCATCCTTCTCGAAGGCCCGCAGCGCCGAGATCTTCTCGAGGCCCGGCCAGTCCTCGTGCTTCAGCATCGCGCACGAGGGAATCTCGGAGACGATGCGGCGGATCACCCCGGGCGTCATCTGGACCGAGAAGGTGAGTGGGTAGTCCTGCAGCACGAAGGGCACGTCGGCGCCGATGGCGTCGGCCGCCTGCTTGAAGTAGCCGACGATCTGGTCGTCGGTGCGCAAGGTGTTGGGCGGCGCGATCATCACGCCGGCCGCGCCGTGTTCCATCACCTCGTGCGTCAGCGCCCGCATGGCCGCGAAGCCGGGCGCCGAGACGCCAACGACCACCGGCAGGTTCGGCGCGCGGCGGATCATCTGCCGCGCGACTTCGACGCTTTCCTGGTGCTCCAGCTTGGGCGCTTCGCCGAGTTGGCCGAGAACGGTGATGCCCGTGGCGCCGCACTGCAGGTAGAAGTCCGTCAGGCGGTCGATGGATGCGGTGTCGATGCGGCCGTCGTCGAAGAACGGCGTGGGGGCGATGGGGTAGACGCCGCGGGCGTCGCTGGGCAGTCGCATGGTGGCTCTCCTGTGAGAGCGCAGTGTGCCCCCGCGTGAGGGAGTCGAGCACAAGAAAAACTTGGGAATCGAATAACAAAACTTCGTCAAAGAGGCCGACAGTTGTTCTTAGGATCGTCCGCAACACCGAATATGGAGACAAGCATGCCCGTTTCATTCCTCACCCCCCGGCGCCACGCGATCTCGGTTATCGCCGCGATCGCCGCCCTCGCGCTGCAACCTGCCGCCTTCGCGCAGGGCGATGCCTTCCCCGGCAAGCCGATCACGATCGTGGTGGGCAGCGCAGCGGGCGGCTCGAACGACGTGTTCGCACGCGCCATCGGCAAGCGCCTGTCGGATTCGCTCGGCCAGCCGGTCGTGATCGACAACAAGCCGGCCGGCGGCGGCGTGATCGCCAACGCCACGGTGGCGCGCGCGCCGGCCGATGGCTACACGCTGGTGGTGCTTTCTTCCACCTTCACCACCGGCGCCGCCATCCGCACCAACCTCAACTACGACGCCGTCAAGGACTTCAAGCCGGTCGCGATGCTGGCCAAGGGGCCGCTGCTGGTCACGGTGAACAAGGACTCGCCCTACAAGACCATCCAGGATCTGGTGGCCGCGGCCAAGGCGAACCCCGGCAAGCTGAACTACGGCACCTCGGGCGCGGGCAGCATCAACCACTTCGCGACCGAGTTGTTCGCGGGCGCGGCGGGCATCAAGATGACCCACGTCCCCTACAAGGGCATGGGCCCGGCGACCACCGACCTGCTGGGCGGTCAGATCGACGTGCTGGTGGCGAGTGCGCCCTCGATCCTCACGCAGGTGCGCGGCGGCAAGGCGCGCGCGCTGGCGGTCACAACTGCGGCGCGTTCGCCGGTCGCGCCGGAACTCGTGTCGCTCGAGGAGTCGGGCTACAAGGGCAGCGCGCTCGACCTCTGGTGGGGCGTGCTGGCACCGGCCGGAACGCCGCAGGCGGTGGTCGACAAGCTCAATACCGAGATCAACAAGCACATCCAGTCGAGTGAGATGAAGGCCTTCTTCATCAAGGAAGGCGCGGAGCCGGCACCGATGAAGCCCGACGAGTTCGCGAAGTTCATCGCGGCCGAGATCGAGCGCTGGAAGGGCGTGGCCAAGGCCGCCGACATTCGGCCGGAGTGAGCCGCTCCGGGCGTTGGTGCGCCGCACCAAACCGGAGACTCGTGCGCCAGAACGGCGCACGCCTTTCGTTCTGACAGTCGGACGGGGACTGATTTCGGTGCCGAGCCGGGCCAAAGAGCCCCGGATCTGCATGGCACGGAGATTGCGTTATCTCCGTCACTGCTCCGTGGCGCTGATGCCGCGGGGCGGTGCCTCCGCTAATGACGGCGGGAGTCGAGCGAACCGAAAGCAATGACGCTGGCGGTTCGCCTGTTCCAACCCGATTCGCATCCGTTCCACGCGGGGGCACCACTGCAACAGGCTGATTGGCAGCCTGTCCGGTGGCCTGTACCCCGTCACGAGACCGGGTGTGTGCAGGACCCGAAATGAAGATTGCAGTGATTGGCCACGGTATGGTGGGCCACAAGTTCCTCGAGCAACTCCACGAGCTCGGCGTCGTGGATGCGGAAGTCACGGTGCTGTGCGAGGAGCCTCGGCCCGCGTACGACCGCGTTCATCTGTCCGAATTCTTCTCCGGCAAGACCGCCGAAGACCTCTCGCTCGTCGAGCCAGGTTTCTTCGAGCGCACCGGCTACACGCTGAGGCTGGCTGCCAAGGCGGTCGCCATCGAGCGGCGCGACAACACCATCACCACCGCCGACGGCGAAGTGTTGCACTACGACAAGCTGGTGTTGGCCACGGGATCCTTCCCCTTCGTGCCGGCGGTGCCGGGCCGCGACCGGCCTCACTGCTTTGTCTATCGGACCATCGAAGATCTGGAAGCCATGAAGGCCTGTGGCGCGCGCTCCAAGACGGGCGTGGTCGTCGGCGGTGGCCTGCTGGGCCTTGAATGCGCCAAGGCGCTGCGCGACATGGGTCTGGAAACCCATGTCGTCGAATTCGCGCCGCGGCTGATGGCCGTGCAGGTGGACGAGGGCGGCGGGCGGGCGCTGCGCAACAGCATCGAGGCCCTGGGCGTGCACGTGCACACCGGCCGCAACACGGTGGAAATCGTCGATGGCGCGACGGCACGGCACCGCATGGTCTTCACCGACGGCACCCACCTGGAGACCGACATGATCGTGTTCTCCGCCGGCATCCGCCCTCGCGACGAACTGGCGCGCCAATGCGTGCTCGCGGTCGGGCCGCGCGGTGGCGTGGCGGTGGACAGCCACTGCCGCACGAGCGACCACGACGTCTATGCGATCGGCGAATGCGCCTCGTGGAACGAGCAGACCTTCGGTCTCGTCGCGCCGGGCTACGACATGGCCCGCGTGGCCGCGAAGCACATCGCCGGGCAGGGCGACGCGGCCTTCACCGGCGCCGACATGAGCACCAAGCTCAAGCTCATGGGCGTGGACGTGGCGAGCATCGGCGACGCGCACGGCAAGACCCCGAAGTCACGCTCCTACCAGTACATCAACGAGCACAAGCAGATCTACAAGAAGATCGTCGTCAGCGAAGACGGCAAGCAACTGCTTGGCGCGGTGCTGGTCGGCGATGCCGCCGAGTACGGCACCCTGCTGCAGATGGCCCTCAATGGCATCACGCTGCCGGCCGATCCGGAGTTCCTGATCCTGCCGTCGAGCGACGGCAAGGCGAAGCCAGGCCTCGGCGTGGACTCGCTGCCCGACAGCGCCCAGATCTGTTCGTGCAACAGCGTCACCAAGGGTCAGATCTGCGCGGCAGTCGGGGAGGGTGCGTGCACCGTCGCCGAACTGAAGGCATGCACCAAGGCCGGCGCCACTTGCGGCGGCTGCGTTCCACTGGTCGGCCAGGTGATGAAGGCGGAAATGGCCAAGCGCGGGCTGGCGGTCAACAACCATCTCTGCGAGCACTTCGCTTACTCGCGCCAGGAGCTGTACCACCTGGTTCGCGTCGGCGAGATCAGGAGCTTCGACGAACTGCTGGCCAAGCACGGCAAGGGCCTGGGCTGCGACATCTGCAAGCCCACGGCTGCGAGCATCTTCGCGTCGTGCTGGAACGAATTCGTCCTCAAGAAGGGCCTGGCGGGGCTGCAGGACAGCAACGACTACTTCCTCGGCAACATTCAGAAGGACGGCAGCTACTCGGTCGTGCCGCGCATGCCCGGCGGCGAGGTCACTCCTGAAGGGCTGATCGCCGTGGGACAGGTGGCGAAGAAGTACGGTCTCTACACCAAGATCACTGGCGGCCAGCGCGTGGACCTCTTCGGCGCGCGCGTGGAGCAACTGCCGTCGATCTGGGAAGAGCTGATCGCCGCCGGCTTCGAATCCGGCCATGCCTACGGCAAGTCGCTGCGCACGGTGAAGAGCTGTGTCGGCTCGACCTGGTGCCGCTACGGCGTGGACGACAGCGTGGGCCTCGCCGTCGAACTGGAGAACCGCTACAAGGGCTTGCGTGCACCGCACAAGATCAAGTTCGGCGTGTCGGGCTGCACCCGCGAATGCGCGGAAGCGCAAGGCAAGGACGTCGGCATCATCGCCACCGACAAGGGCTGGAATCTCTACGTGTGCGGCAACGGCGGCATGAAGCCGCGCCACGCCGAGTTGATCGCCACGGACCTCGACAAGGCCGGGTTGATTCGCCTGATCGACCGCTTCCTGATGTTCTATGTGCGAACGGCGGACCGCCTGCAGCGCACCAGCACGTGGCGCGAGAGCCTCGAAGGCGGGCTGGACTACCTGAAGGGCGTGCTCATCCAGGACACCCTCGGACTGGGCGCTGAACTCGAAGCCCAGATGCAGCACGTGGTCGACACCTACCAGTGCGAGTGGAAGACCGCGGTGACCGACCCGGCCACGCGACAGCGCTTCCGCTCCTTCGTCAACAGCGAGAAGCCGGACGAGCACATCGTGTTCGTGGAGGAGCGCGGCCAGCGTCGGCCCGCCCGCGTGGAAGAACGCGCCGAAGCCGCCACCGACGTGGCCAGCGTCTGAACGCCCCGAGGACATTCCAGATGACCACAGAAACTCTTCATTGGACGGCGGTCTGCGCCGCCAGCGACATCCTGCCGAACACCGGCGTATGCGCCCTCGTCGACGGCGTGCATGTCGCCATCTTCCGCGTCGGCCAGGATCAGGAGCTCTACGCCATCGACAACGTGGACCCCAGGGCGCAGGCCAGCGTGCTCTCGCGCGGACTGGTCGGCAGCATGGGCGACCGGATCGTCGTCGCCTCGCCGCTCTACAAGAACCACTTCGACCTGCGCAACGGCGAATGCCTGGAAGCGCCCGAGCACTCCGTGCGGGCGCATGCCGTGCGTTTGCACGAGGGCCGCGTGCTCGTCGCGCTCGCCTGATCCTCGCCAGGCCTTCGACGGCTTCACTGCTTCTCCTTCTCCTTCTTCTTCTTCTTCTTCTTCTTCTCTTTCAAGTCCCCAAGGAATCCCATGGCCTACCTAGCTCCCGCCGAGTTCGTCACCAAGATGGTCGACGCCGGCGAATCCAAGCTCCTGATGTCCACGCGCGACACGCTGATTCGCTCCTATATGGCCGGTGCCATCCTGGCGCTGGCGGCGGCCTTCGCCGTCACCGTCAGCGTCAACACGGGCAATGCGCTGGTCGGCGCGATGCTCTTCCCGGTGGGCTTCATCATGCTGTACCTGATGGGCTTCGACCTGCTGACCGGCGTCTTCACGCTCGTGCCGCTGGCCGTGCTGGACAAGCGCCCCGGTGCCACCTGGCGCGGCTGCTTCCGCAACTGGGGGCTGGTGTTCGTCGGCAACTTCGCGGGCGCGCTGACGGTCGCGGTGTTCATGGCGGTCATCTTCACCTTCGGGTTCAGCGAAGCTCCCAATGCGGTCGGCGAGAAGCTCGGTCATATCGGCGAAGGCCGGACGCTGGGCTATGCCGCTCACGGCGCCGCCGGCATGCTGACGCTGTTCATCCGTGGCGTGATGTGCAACTGGATGGTGTCCACCGGCGTGGTCGCCGCGATGATGTCCACCACGGTGTCCGGCAAGGCCATCGGCATGTGGATGCCCGTGATGATCTTCTTCTACATGGGCTTCGAGCATTCGATTGTCAACATGTTCCTGTTCCCCACCGGCTTGCTGCTGGGCGGCAAGTTCACCCTGATGGACTACTTGATCTGGAACGAGATCCCGACGGTGCTGGGGAACCTGGTCGGCGGCTTGACCTTCGTCGGCTTGACGCTGTACTCGACCCACTACAAGACGGCGCCCAAGCGCGCCCTGAGCTGAGCGGCAGCTTGCAAAAAGCCTTGCGCGTGACCCTCGGCCAGCATTCGCTGGCCGGGCCCGGTTCGGTCAACCAGGACTTCCACGGCGCCATGCTGCCGGAGGGGTCGCTGCGAAACTCCAAGGGCATCGCGGTCGCGCTCGCCGACGGGATCGGCTCCAGCCGCGTGAGCCAGGTGGCGAGCGCCGCGGCGGTGCGCGGCTTTCTCGACGACTATTACGCAACCTCCGATGCCTGGTCGGTGCGCCGCTCGGCCCAGCGGGTGCTGAGCGCCACGAACTCGTGGCTGCACGCCGAGACGATGCGCAGCGACGCGCGCTTCGACAAGGACAGCGGCTACGTGTGCACCTTCAGCGCGCTGATCCTCAAGGGCCGGGATGTGCATCTGCTGCATGTCGGCGATGCGCGAATCCTTCGCCTGCACCCCAACGCCCTGGAACAACTGACGGAAGACCACCGCATTCATCTGTCATCGGCCGAGTCGTACCTGGGGCGCGCGCTGGGAGCGGGCCCTCATGTGGAGATCGACTACCGCTGCTGGGAGGCGGAAGTCGGCGAGGTCTACGTGCTGGCCACCGACGGCGCCTACGCGCATCTCGACGCCGAAGCGGTGCACCATGCGCTTGCCCGATGCGGCGATGACTTCGATGAGGCCGCCCGCCTGCTGGCGGCTGCAGCGCATGCGAAGGGCGGCGACGACGACAGCACCGTCCAGCTCCTGCGCATCGATCAACTCCCAGCGGCGGACGTGGCGCAATTGCAGCTGCAGCGCGAGGGCCTGGCAATTCCCCCACCGCTGGCGCCGCGGGCCAGCTTCGAGGGCTTCGCGCTCGTCCGCGAACTGCACGTCAGCTCGCGCAGCCATGTGCACCTGGCCGTCGACGAGGCGACCGGGCAGCAGGTGGTGCTGAAGCTGCCTTCGGTCGACTTGCGCGACGACCCGGACTACCTGGACCGCTTCGTTCTCGAAGAATGGGTGGCGCGGCGAGTCGACAGCATCCACGTGCTCAAGGCCAGCCCGATCGACCGGGCGCGCGGCCACCTGTACGTCGCGATGGAATACATCGACGGCCAGACGCTGGCGCAATGGATGGTCGACCATCCCGCGCCTGCGCTGGACAGCGTGCGCAGCATCGTCGAGCAGTTGGCCAAGGGGCTGCAGGCGCTTCACGGCAAGGAGATGCTGCACCAGGACATCCGCCCCGAGAACGTGATGATCGACCGCACCGGCACCGTCAAGATCATCGATCTCGCATCGACGCATGTGGCGGGTCTGGTCGACGGCGCGCGCGAGAGCCGTGCACTCGCCATCGAGGGCACCTTGCAGTACACCGCGCCGGAGTACTTCGCCGGTCATGGTGGCAGCGCACGATCGGATCTGTTCTCGCTGGCGGTCATGGCCTACCAGATGCTCACGAAGCAGTTGCCGTACGGCCTGCATGTCTCGCGGGTCCGGTCCAGCGCAGACACGCATCGCCTGCGCTACGTGCCGGTGCGCCACTTCCGGCCCGACCTGCCCGAGTGGGTCGATGCCGTGCTGCAGAAGGCGTTGCACCCGGACCCGGTCAAGCGGCAGGAAGCGGTGTCCGAGTTCGTGCACGACCTCCGAGTACCGGGGCAGGAGTTCCTTCGTCCGAGGCTGCCGCCCCTGATCGAACGGCATCCTGTGCTCTTCTGGCAGTGCACGACCGTGCTGCTGGCCGCGGCCGTGCTGTTGCTGCTGGGGCTGCGCTTCGCCGGGCAGTGACCCGGCAGGCCCGGGCGGTCAGCTCGGATGCAACTCAGCGTCACGAGGAGCGAGGCCGTCTCGAGCGCGGGTTCTACCAGGTCACGCGCGAACCCGAATCCGTTGCGCAGTACGACGCGGTCACGTTGCCGGCTGCGTCGATGATCTGTCCCGCGATCGTGCCCGTGTAGCTGTTGCCGTCCGCGGACAAGGTTCGGGTGACCTTGGCCTTCTGCGTGCCGGCGAGCGTGCCGTCCGGGTTGAATCGCATGAACACAAGCGTCAAGGTGTAGTCGCTTCCGGACTCGCGCTTCCAGGTTCCGAATGCAGAGCCCTGCGAGGTCGGAGGGCGGGAGTTGTCGAACGAGGCCGTGCCGCCTGCGTTGAACATTCCGAATCCCTTGAAGCTGGCCAACGCTGCGCCGGTGTTGCAGTCCTTGCCGGTCGCCGTCGAGTCCCACACGCCGACGATCGGGTCTGGCGCGACGATCGTTTCGCCCGCTGCAAAGGCGTTGCCGAAGCCACCTCCGCCGCCGCCGCAGGCCTGGATCATCAGCATGGTTGTCGCGACCGATGCGCTGACAAGCGTGAATGTGTAGAGCGCTTGAGACTTGGCCATGAGGGACTCCAGGAGTTGGATGGGGTGCCTTCACCATGGCGGCATTCGGCGCGACCGTCATTCAGCAAGCTTGAAAGATTCCTGAAAAAGCCTGAAATTCGGCCATGACCGACCCAGACGCCTACGAGTTCGGCGGGTTCGTACTGCAGCCGGCTCAGCGGCGGGTGCTGCGCGGCGATGGCACGTCGGTCGAACTCACGCCGCGCCTGTTCAGTGCGCTCCTCTTCTTTGTGGAGCATCCGGGCGACCTGCTCTCCAAGGAAGTCCTGTTGCAGTCGCTCTGGCCAGGACTGGTCGTCGAGGAGAACAATCTCAGCCAGGTGGTGGCGGGCTTGCGGCGGGCCTTGGGTGACGACGCTCAAGGCCGCCGCTTCATCCAGACCGTGCCGCGGCACGGATTCCGTTTCGTTGCACCTGTGACGAGGCCCGTCGCGCTGCCAAGGGAGATCGCTCCGAACGAGAGTACCGCGGCGTCTCCCGATCCGGCGCCTGCGGATACGTGGCACCGCCGCCCATTGCTCCTTACTCTCGGCGCGGGTGCGGCCGTTGCACTCGGCGGAGCGGGCTGGTGGGCCTCGCGCCATCCGCTGCGGGTTGCCCGCTCGACCGCCACGCTCGCGGTGCTGCCTTTCAAGCCGCTCGCGGCAGAAGGCCGGGATGAGTTGCTTGAACTCGGCATGGCCGACAGCTTGATCTCCAGGCTTTCCACTGTGCCGGGCCTGGTCGTGCGGTCGACCGGTTCGGTGCGGCAGTATGCAGGTCCCATGCAAGACCCGGTGCGCGCCGCAAGGGAGCTCGAGGTGAGCTGGATCGTCGACGGCTCGCTGCAGCGGCGCGGCGAGTGGTTACGCACCACTGCCCGGCTGCTGCATGCGTTCGACGGCGTGGCCGCATGGAGCGGGAGCTTCGACGAGAAGTTCACCAACGTCTTCGACGTTCAGGACCAAATCTCGAACAGGGTGATGCAGGCTCTGTTGCCCGTGCTGCATGCGGGACTGGGTACCCCTCCGAGACCTCTCGACATCGGCGGCACGCGCGACAAGGATGCCTATCAACTCTACCTGGCGGCCCGATGGCGGGCGCAGGGAGGACGGGCTCGAGAGGTCGAGAAGGGCCTGGCGCTGCTCAACCAGGCCATTAGCATCGATCCCTCCTATGCGATGGCCTGGGTGGAGCTGTCCCAGGTCCATCGGCGCAAGTTGTGGAACTCCGATGGTTTGGCCTCCGAGGTGTTCGAGCCCGCCGATGCTGCGTTGCGGCGAGCGCTGCAGTTGGTCCCGAATTTGGCGGAGGCCCATGCCGGCCTGGGCTTCAGCCGCTTCTGGTTCGACTTCGATTGGCCCGGCGCCGAACAGGCATTTCGGCGCGCGCTGACCCTCAATCCCAATACTGCGACCGCGCATTGGGGTCTGGCACTGCTGCTCCTGAGCCAAGGCCGCCTCGCCGACGGATTCGTCCACTTGCGAGCAGCGCGCTCGCTCGACCCGATGTCCCCGGTCTACAACACGCTGGAGGCGGGCCTTCTCTGCGCCGACGGGCAGTTGGAAGCAGCGCGCATGCGCCTGAACCGTTCGCTGGACATTTCGCCCGATCTTTGGCTGACCCATCTCGCTGCGGGCTTGCTACACCTGGCTGCACAGCGCCCGGAACAAGGCATCGCCGCCATCCGACGCGCCGTGGCGTTGGCCGACGGCACGACCCGGCCCCGGTCAGTGCTCGGAGTGCAACTGGCGCGCCTCGGAGAGATGGAAGAGGTTCGATCGATACAGCGGCAACTGTTGACCGAATCCAGAGAGCGCCACGTCGCCCCGACCACCATTGCATCGTTGCATGCGGCATTGGGTGAAGTGGAGCCGGCCCTCGCGGCACTGGAGCAGGGCTTCAGGTTGCGGGAGACACGGATGGTTTTTCTCAAGGACGATCCGCATTGGACGAGCCTGCGCGCCGAGCCGCGCTTCGTGGCGCTGATGAAAGCCCTCAAGCTGGATCGCTACGGACCGGGCCTGTCGCCGATCTGAGCTTGCCCGCCAAGAACATTGTTGCGATTCCGCCGAAGGCCCCGATGCGCTTCGCGGCATACTCGAAGTGGTCACAACTCACCCCTGAATCCTTCCGAATGGACAAAGAAGTCGTCCCCGCAGTCCTTGCGATCATCAATGAAAAGCGCCTGCTCGGCGAGAAGCGAACCCCCGTCGAGATCATTGCCAAGATGGGCGTGTTCGAGGCCCGCGAAAAAGCGTCCGAGCAAGCCTGGCTCGCCACGGGCGACAACATCATCGCCACCATCTGGGCGGAGTTCGTCAGCATCGGAGCCGGCGGGCGCTGGTTCTGTCTCGAATCCCTGGATACGCATCACCGCATCGGCGGCGGCGACCGGAGCGCCCTGCAAATCCAGCGTGCCAAGGATCGACTCCAACTGCTCAAGCGCGCGCTGGACGCGGGGCAGGGGGTGAGGGCCGTACTGCAGACGAACCGCGTTGCCATTGCCGACATGGAGACCGACAGGGCTGCCAGGGTGTCGACGCGAGTGCCGGACGACGAGGAATGGCACATTGCCACATGGGATGCCGATCAGAAGATGGCGATCCTGGTTCGCGGTCCCCGCGGCTGGCTGCCGACGGAAGAAGAGATCGAAGCCGCACGGGCGCGGGGCAATATCCCCGTTGTGGCACAAGCGGGCCCATCCGGCCAACTGTCCCCGGAAGACGTGCAGGCGGCCGCGATGGACTACGTCACGCGTCACTTCGCGGGCTACGGATACAAGGCCGAGAACGTCGCGAATCAGAAGCTCGGCTATGACATCGAGGTGTCGGACAAGAAGGGCAACACCTTGCTCAAGCTCGCGGTGAAGGGAACCGCTCCTGGAATGGCCAGTTTTCAGCTCACAAGCGACGAGCGCTCTTGTGCCAAGCGGGGAGATCCGTGGCGGCTTGCGGTGGTCACCGACGCCGTCGGCCCTGCGGCGCAGCACAAGCTCTACAAGCCTGCCGAGATCGACCAGGCGCCCGGGCTCGAACCGCTCCTTCAATAGCACCGCGATCTCACCACAGGACGGCCCATGAAACGACGCTCCCTCCTTGGCTTGCTGGCCGCGGTGCCGCTGGCCCAGTCCCTGACGGCTCGCGCGGCGACGCAGGTTCAGGTCTACAAGAATCCCAGTTGCGGGTGCTGCACGGCGTGGGTCGACCACCTCAAGGCGGCTGGCTTCGCGGTGTCGGTGACCGAAACCGACGACACCGGACCCCTGCGCAAGCGCCTGGGCGTGCCGAACCGCCTGGCCGGCTGCCACACGGGCGTCGTCGAGGGCTACGCGCTCGAAGGACACGTGCCTGCGGCGGAGGTTAAGCGCCTGCTGGCTTTGAAGCCGAATGCCGTGGGGCTGGCTGTCCCGGGCATGCCGGTCGGTTCGCCCGGCATGGAGTACGGCGACCGCAAGGAGTCGTACCAGGTCATCCTCATCGGACGCAACGCCCGCGACACGGTGTTTGCCAGCTATCCCCAGTGACCTGAGCCGGAATCCTGGGGCTGAGACGCCCCCCTCCCGACACGGCTGGAACCTACAGCCGGATGGGCACCAGACCGACCGAGCCGACGGAATTGCCGTCTATCCTCGGGGCAGCTATTGTTCGCCGTCCATGAGGTATCCATGCCCCCCAATGCTCAAGTCGTCGCAAAGGTCGAACAACGCGCCGGGGACGGGTCGACGACCTGCAACGCAGAGTCGCACGCCTTGTTGAAGATGGGCGTTCCCGGTCTGGACGACATCCTCGGCGGCGGGTTGACGCCGCACCGTCTCTATCTGCTGGAAGGTGCGCCCGGCGCAGGCAAGACCACCGTCGCGATTCAGTTCCTGCGCGAAGGCGCCGCGCGCGGCGAGGCGGTGCTGTACGTCACGCTGTCGGAGACCAAGGCCGAGCTCGACGGCGTGGCCCGCTCGCATGGCTGGGACATGCGGGGCATCGAGGTGCGCGAGATGCTGCCGCCGCAGGACGCGCTCGAGCCGGACGAGCAGTACACGATGTTCCACCCCTCCGAAGTCGAACTGAGCGAGACCACGCTGCGCATCCTCGCGGACGTCGACGTCATCAAGCCAACGAGAGTGGTGTTCGACTCGCTGTCGGAACTGCGACTGCTGGCGGCCGGCTCCTTGCGCTACCGGCGGCAGATCCTCGCGCTCAAGCAGTTTTTCACCGGTCGTCTGTGCACGGTGTTGCTGCTCGACGACCTCACCGCGACGGAGCAGGATCTTCAGGTGCAGAGCATCGCGCACGCCGTCATCCGGCTGGAGCAACTGAACCCTGACTATGGCGCGGCGCGGCGGCGGCTCGTGGTCACCAAATACCGCGGGAAGGAATTCCGTGGCGGGTTCCACGACTACAAGATCGCTCGTGGTGGCCTGCAGGTGTTTCCCCGGCTCGTCGCGGCGGAGCACACCACAACATTGCTGCAGACGCGCATTCCCAGTGACCTGCCTGCGCTCGACGAACTTCTCGGCGGCGGTCTGGAAAAGGGCACCAGCACGCTTTTCGTGGGTGCGCCCGGCACCGGCAAGTCCAGTGTCTCGGTGCAATTCGCCATCGCGGCCGCCCGGCGCGGCGAATGCGCGGCCCTGTTCATCTTCGACGAGAGCATCAACACGCTGCGCACGCGTTGCGAAGGGATGGGGATGGACATCGGGCCGCACATGGATTCGGGGCACATCCGTGTGCGTCAGGTCGATCCTGCGGAGCTGTCGCCGGGCGAGTTCGTCCACGAGATACGCTCCGCCGTCGAGGAGCACGGCGCGACGGTGATCGTGATCGACAGCCTCAACGGCTATCTCAACGCCATGCCGGACGAGCGCTTTCTCATCGCGCAGCTGCATGAGCTGCTGACCTATCTCGGGCAGAACGGAGTCGCCACCATGCTGGTCGGAGCGCAGCACGGGCTGATCGGCATGCAGATGCAGACGCCGGTCGATGCGAGCTACCTGGCCGATGCGGTGGTGCTGCTGCGCTACTACGAGTTCGAAGGCGAGGTGCGGCAGGCGATCTCGGTGCTCAAGAAGCGCGGGGGCGCACATGAGCGCACGATCCGCGCGTTTTCGCTGACCTCCGAGGGCGTGAAGGTCGGGGCGCCGCTGCGCAATTTCCGCGGCATTCTCACGGGGATCCCGGTACCGATCGACGGGGTTCGTTCGCCATCGTGAGCGAGGTGCCTTCCGAGCTGGAGTACCGCATCCTGCTGCGGACGGCGACTTCGAGGGACGCCATGATGGCGAGCGCCGTGCTGCAGCGCGCCCAGTTCGACCCGGCCATCTGCGCCGACATGGCTGACCTGTTGCGCGAGATGTCTGTCGGTGCCGGTGCCGTCATGCTGGCTGAGGAAGTGATCGCCGGGCCGGCCATGGCGGAGCTGAAAGTCGCGCTGGCTTCGCAGGGGCCATGGTCCGACTTGCCCGTGATCGTGCTGGCGCGACAGGGGGCGGACTCGCGGGCCATCGCGGACGTGATGGATGAGTTCGCGAACGTCACCGTCATCGAGCGACCGATGCGTGTGGCGTCCCTGGTGAGCGCGGTGCGCACCGCCTTGCGCTCGCGCCGCCGGCAGTATGAGTTGCGCAGGCTGCTGGACAGCTTGCGCGACGCCGACCAGCGCAAGACCGAGTTTCTTGCCACGCTGGCGCACGAGCTTCGCAACCCGCTGGCGCCCTTGAGCACTGCCTTGTCGCTGCTGGCGCGCAAGAAGCCGTCGGCGGAGGAGTCCGTCAAGTACTACGAGTTGATGGGCCGCCAGGTCGAGCACATGGTCCGCCTGGTGAACGACCTGATGGAGGTTTCGCGCATCACGCGCGGAAAGATCGAGCTGCAGGTGCGCCCCGTGCTGCTCGACGCGGTGATCGACGACGCGATCGAGCTGAGCCGGCCGCTGGTCGAACGGGCCGGCCACACGCTGTCCGTCGAGCTGGGCGGCGAACCGCTCGTCATGCGCGGTGACGCGGTGCGCCTGACCCAGGTGTTCTCGAATTTGCTGAACAACGCGGCCAAGTACACGCCATCGGGCGGGCGCATCACGGTCGTCGCACGCCAGCTCGACCGGCATGCGGTGGTCGAGGTGGGCGACACGGGCACGGGCCTGTCGCCGGACATGCTCAAGTCCATCTTCGACATGTTCGTGCAGGTGAGCGGAACGTCGAAGGCGGCGCAGGGCGGGCTCGGCATCGGCCTCACCCTGGTGAAGAGCCTGGTCGAGCTGCACGGCGGGAGCGTGGAGGCGGCCAGCGAGGGCCTGGGCGAGGGCGCGACCTTCACCGTGCGCCTCCCCTTGGCGAAGACGACTTCGCCGGCCAGGCCGCGCGCGATCGCGTCGCAGGACGGGTGGGCGCCTTCGATCGAAGGCGTGGTGCTCGTCGTCGACGACAACCGCGATGCGGCCGATAGCCTGGCCGAACTGCTGGGAACGATGGGCGCCGCCACCCTGGTCGCGTACGGCGGGGAGGAAGCGCTGCAGCTCGCGAGGTCGAACGACATCGACATCGCCGTGCTCGACGTCGGCATGCCCGGCATGGACGGCTGCGACCTGGCACGGCATCTTCGAGCCGAACCCGGCGGCGCGCAGATGATGCTCATCGCGCTGACGGGTTGGGGCCAGCAGGGCTACAAGGAACGGATCGCGGCGGCGGGTTTCGACCACCATCTGCTGAAGCCCCTGAGCCTGCCGGAGTTGATGACGGCGCTCAGAGGCGGGTGAACCGCAGTCTCGCGCTCCCCGGCGAGCCGATCAATTGAGCCGCTGCCCGCCGGCCGCATCGAACAGGTGCGCCTCGCCGCGGCTCCCGCTACTTCAGCTTGGCGTCTTCCTGCTTGGCTTCGGCCATGGCCTCGGGCTCCAGTTCTTCCGCGTAGCGGTTGAGCCGCACGAAGATGCCCCATCCGGCCAGGATCACCCCGACGGAGCACAACGTCGCGGCCGCGTAGAGGAGGAGCGAAGGCGCTTCACGCGCCTTGAACGTCGCAACCAGCGCTTCGACCGCGACCGCCACGACGATCACGACCATGAAGCGCGAGAGGAATCTGCGCACGCGAGTGGGGGCGCTGATGTGCGCATCGCGGATGACCTCCTCTTCCGCGATGGTCTGGGAGATCTGCAAGGCGACTACCGCCGCCGCCAGCAGCCCCATGGCCTCGATGATGGATTCGGCCGCGGAGGCGTCGAGCCCGCCGGCGAACGCCGTCCAGGCCACGCGCGCGGCGATCACGATCAGCATGAGCGCCGCCAAGGCGAAGAGGGCGGCCATGAACGCATGGACCGCCGAATAGAGGCCGAGGAGCAGTTTCATGGTCGCAGATGGTAGGGGGCAGAGCGCTCTTTAGGCCCTTTGTTTTCAATCTGTAGTCCCCCGCCTACGCATCAAAGTGCCGGGCTCCGACAAGTCGCCTGGGGGTGAACTCCATAGGCCGGAATACGATCTTTCGCCGCAGGGGGCTCGGACTGCGAAGGAGGGGGCGCGTAACCCCGCAAAGGCCTCATTGCGTTCCATTCAACGCGCGTTTCCATCGAGGCATTCATGAACGTCATCGACCAGGTTTCCCCCTCGGACACCGTGCAGCACATGGTGGTTTTGCTCGATGCGATGACCCGGCTGCGCAAGGGAGATCCCAAGGTTCGGCTTCCTGCGCATTGGGACGGCCTCTCCGGGAAAGTCGCGGACACCTTCAACGGCCTGGTCGAGCAGAACGCCATGCTGGCTTCGGAGCTGACGCGTCTGCGGCAAGTCGTCGGCAAGGAGGGCAAGCTCAAGCAGCGGGCGGTGATGCACGAGGCGCGTGGTTTCTGGGGTGAGTCGATCGCCTGCGTCAATTCCCTCATCGACGACCTGGTGCATCCGACCAGCGAGGTCGCGCGGGTCATCGGCGCCGTAGCGCAGGGCGACCTGTCCAAGAGCATGGCGCTCGAGGTCGAAGGCCGCGAACTCGAAGGCGAGTTCCTGCGCACCGCCAGGACGATCAACAAGATGGTCGAGCAGCTCGGCAACTTCTCGGCCGAAGTCACGCGTGTGGCGCGCGAGGTGGGCACGGAAGGCAAGCTGGGCGGGCAGGCCAAGGTCAAGGGCGTGGCCGGCACCTGGAAGGACCTGACGGACTCGGTGAATTCCATGGCCGGCAACCTGACCGACCAGGTGCGCAACATCGCCGACGTCACGACGGCCGTCGCCAAGGGCGACCTCTCCAAGAAGATCGACGTCGACGTGAAGGGCGAGTTCCTGACGCTGAAGAACACCATCAACACGATGGTCGACCAGTTGCGTTCGTTCGCCTCCGAGGTCACTCGCGTGGCGCGTGAAGTTGGCACCGAAGGTTCGCTCGGCGGGCAGGCGCGTGTCGAGGGCGTGTCGGGCACCTGGAAGGACCTCACGGATTCCGTGAACTCCATGGCGGGCAATCTCACCAGCCAGGTGCGCAACATCGCCGACGTGACCAAGGCGGTGGCCGCCGGCGACCTGTCCAAGAAGATCACGGTGGACGGCAAGGGTGAAATCCTGGAGTTGAAGAACACCGTCAACACGCTGGTCGACCAGTTGCGCTCGTTCGCGGCCGAAGTCACGCGGGTGGCGCGAGAGGTCGGCACAGAGGGCAAGCTGGGTGGGCAGGCCGACGTGCAAGGCGTGGCGGGCACCTGGAAGGATCTGACGGATTCGGTGAATTCCATGGCTGGCAACCTGACAAGCCAGGTCCGCAACATCGCCGACGTGACCAAGGCCGTGGCGGCGGGTGATCTCTCGAAGAAGATCACCGTCGACGTGAAGGGCGAGATCCTCGAACTCAAGGCCACCATCAACACGATGGTGGACCAGCTGCGCTCCTTCGCGGCCGAAGTCACGCGCGTGGCCCGCGAGGTGGGCACCGAAGGCAAGCTCGGCGGGCAGGCCGACGTGCAGGGCGTGGCCGGCACCTGGAAGGACCTCACGGAATCCGTCAACTTCATGGCGGGCAACCTCACCAGCCAGGTGCGCAACATCGCGGACGTGACCAAGGCCGTGGCGGCGGGTGACCTTTCCAAGAAGATCTCGGTCGATACCAAGGGCGAGATCCTGGAGCTGACCAACACGATCAACACCATGGTGGACCAGCTGTCGTCCTTCGCTGCCGAAGTGACGCGCGTCGCGCGCGAGGTGGGCACGGAGGGCAAGCTCGGCGGCCAGGCCGATGTGCAAGGCGTGGCCGGGACCTGGAAAGACCTCACCGAATCGGTGAACTCGATGGCGTCCAACCTGACCTCGCAGGTGCGCAACATCGCCGACGTGACCAAGGCCGTCGCGGCAGGTGACCTTTCCAAGAAGATCACGGTCGACGTGAAGGGCGAGATCCTCGAACTGAAGAACACCGTGAACACCATGGTGGACCAGTTGCGTTCGTTCGCCGCAGAGGTGACGCGGGTCGCACGCGAGGTGGGGACCGAAGGCATCCTGGGCGGGCAGGCCGACGTGCAAGGCGTCGCCGGCACGTGGAAGGACCTCACGGAGTCGGTCAACTTCATGGCGGGCAATCTGACCTCGCAGGTGCGCAATATCGCGGAGGTGACCACTGCCGTGGCCGCGGGCGACCTGTCGAAGAAGATCACCGTGGACGTGAAAGGCGAGATATCGGAGCTCAAGAACACCGTCAACACGATGGTGGATCAGTTGCGGTCCTTCGCTGCCGAAGTGACCCGCGTCGCGCTGGAGGTGGGCACCGAGGGCATCCTGGGCGGGCAGGCCGATGTGCAGGGCGTTGCCGGCACGTGGAAGGACCTCACGGACTCCGTCAACCTGATGGCCTCCAATCTCACCTCGCAGGTGCGCAACATCGCGGACGTGACCAAGGCGGTAGCGGCCGGGGACCTCTCCAAGAAGATCACGGTGGACGTGAAGGGAGAGATCCTGGAGCTGAAGGCCACCATCAACACCATGGTGGACCAGCTGTCGTCCTTCGCCGCGGAGGTGACCCGCGTCGCGCGCGAGGTGGGCACCGAAGGGCGGCTGGGTGGACAGGCCCAGGTGCGCGATGTGTCCGGCACCTGGAAGGACCTCACCGAAAACGTCAACTTCATGGCCGGCAACCTGACGAGCCAGGTGCGGGGCATCGCGAAGGTGGTGACGGCGGTGGCCGACGGCGACCTGAAGCAGAAGCTGACCGTGGAAGCCAAGGGTGAGATCGCTGCGCTGGCAGAGACGATCAACAGCATGACGGACACGCTCGCCACCTTTGCCGATCAGGTCACGACGGTGGCGCGCGAGGTGGGTGTCGAAGGCAAGCTCGGCGGGCAGGCGAAGGTGCCCGGCGCGTCCGGCACCTGGAAGGGCCTGACCGAGAACGTCAACCAGCTCGCCGCCAATCTCACGACACAGGTGCGCGCCATCGCCGAGGTCGCGACGGCTGTGACGCAGGGCGACCTGACGCGGTCCATCACGGTCGAGGCGCAAGGGGAAGTCGCCGCGCTGAAAGACACGATCAACGAAATGATCCGCAACCTGAAAGACACGACCCAGAAGAACACCGAACAGGACTGGCTCAAGACCAACCTCGCCAAGTTCAGCCGGATGCTGCAGGGGCAGAAGGATCTGCTGACGGTGGGGCAGCTGATCCTTTCCGAACTGGCGCCGGTGGTCGGCGCGCAGCAGGCGGAGTTCTATGTGCTCACGAACAGCGGCGGCTCCGCCAAGCTGAAGCTCTTCGCGAGCTATGCGTCTGGCGGCCAGAGCTCGCACGGCAAGGAGATCGACATCGGGCAGGGACTGGTCGGCCAGTGCGCGATCGAGAAGTCGAAGATCCTGCTGACGAACGTGCCGAGCACCGCCTTCAAGGTGGCGACTGGGCTGAGCGAAGGCGCGGCGATGGATGTGATCGTGCTGCCGGTAGTGTTCGAGGACGAAGTGCGCGGCGTGCTGGAGCTGGCATCGCTCGAACGATTCAATCCGGCGCACCAGGCCTTCCTCGACCAGCTGACCGAGTCGATCGGCATCGTCATCAACACCATCTCCGCGAACATGCGAACGGAGGACTTGTTGACGCAGTCGCAGTCGCTCGCGGAAGAACTCCAGAGCCGGCAGCAGGAGCTGCAGCAGACCAACGAGGCGCTGCAGGAGAAGGCCCGCCTGCTGGTGCACCAGAACCAGGAGGTCGAGCGCAAGAACCAGGAGGTCGAGCAGGCCCGCCAGGCGCTGGAAGAGAAGGCCGAACAACTCGCGTTGACCTCCAAGTACAAGTCCGAATTTTTGGCCAACATGTCGCACGAGTTGCGCACGCCGCTCAACAGCCTGCTGATCCTGTCGGACCAGCTGTGCAAGAACGGCGATGGCAACCTCACGCCGCGCCAGGTCGAGTTCGCGAAGACGATTCATCTTTCCGGCAACGACCTGCTGATGCTGATCAACGACATCCTGGACCTGTCGAAGATCGAGTCGGGCACGGTGGCCGTGGAGGTGAGCGAAGTGCGGCTGGAGGAACTGCGCCGCTCCGTCGAGCGCAGCTTCCGCCACGTGGCCGAGTCCAAGCACGTGGACTTCGAGATCAATGTGGTAGAGCCGCTGCCGGAGACGATCGTGACCGACGTCAAGCGGCTGCAGCAGATCATCAAGAACCTGCTTTCGAACGCGTTCAAGTTCACGCATCGCGGGTCGGTTTCGCTGTCCGTCAGGCGGGTCGAATCCGGCTGGTCGCGCGACGCCGAGGAACTCGGCCGGGCCAGCCATGTGCTGGCGTTCGCGGTCTCGGACACGGGCATCGGCATTTCCGCCGACAAGCAGCAGATCGTGTTCGAGGCGTTCCAGCAAGCCGACGGATCCACCTCCCGCAAGTACGGCGGCACCGGGCTGGGTCTGGCGATCAGCCGCGAGCTCGCACGACTGCTGGGTGGCGAGATCCGATTGATCAGCACGCCGGCGCAGGGGAGCACCTTCACGCTCTACCTGCCCCAGAGCTACAGCCCTTCGCGCAGCGCGCGTTCGGTGCGAACGGGCGTCATCGACGCCGAAGTCGTGAGCAGGCCGGTGCGCAACCGCCTTGTCGATGCGCGGCCCGTCGCCTCGCCGGACATCGCGACCGTTGCAGGGACTGCCGACACTCCTCCAGCGGAGGACGACCTGGCCTCTCTGAACGTCGCAGGCGACGATCGTGACACGACGCTGGCTGGCGACGACGTCGCCCTGATCGTCGAGAACGACCTGGCCTTCGCCGAGGTTCTCATGCAGGCGGCGCGTGCCAGCGGCTTCAAGGCCCTGGTCAGCCCCAGCGGCGCGGGTGCGCTGACACTGGCGCGTGACTATCGCCCGAGCCTTATCACGCTGGACATCCACCTGCCGGACATGGACGGATGGCGCATCCTGGAGCGGCTCAAGAGCGATCTCGCGACGCGGCATGTGCCGGTGTGCGTGGTCTCCACGGACGACTCGCGTGCCCGGGCACTGCGTTCGGGTGCGCTGGGATTCCTTTCCAAGCCCCTGCAGTCGATCGACGAGGTCGAAGCGGCAATGGACCGCTTGCACCGCTATGTGCATAGCGCATCGCGCAAGTTGCTGGTGGCCGTATCCGGGGATTCGGCGGTACGCGAAGCCTGCCGCATGGCGTTCGACAGCGGTGCCGTCGACGTGGTGTGCGCGGACGGCGCCGACGAGGTGCGGCGAGAACTCGCCAGGGGCGACGTGGATTGCCTGATCACCGACGGCGGTGTGGCTGGCTTCACCCGACTGGATCTCGTCGATCCTCTGGAGCAGAGGTCGCCTGTCCAGCAACTCCCCGTGATCGTCTACGACCCGCAGGTGCCCGCGCATTCGCGGGCCGACGGAATTCCCGGGCTGGATTGGCGGCACGGGCAGGGCGAGGGCGCGTGGCGGAACGTGGAGACGCTGGATGAGCTCATCGAGGCTGGCACCTTCTTCCTGCACCGTCCGACCGCCGCCATGTCGGAGACTGAGCGCCGCGCGGTGGAGGCGGTGAACGATGTCTCGGGCAGCCTGGCCGGCAAGAAGGTGCTGATCGTCGACGACGACATCCGGAACATCTTCGCGCTGGCGACCGTGCTGGACCAGCAGGGCATGGTGATCGTTTCGGCCGAGAACGGCCGCGATGCGATCCGCCTCGTTCAGGAAGATGCCGAGATCGACATCGTCCTCATGGACATCATGATGCCGGAGATGGACGGCATGGAAACCATGCGGGAGCTGCGGCGCCTGCCGCGGGGCAAGCAGTTGCCGCTGGTGGCGGTCACCGCCAAGGCCATGAAGGGCGATCGCGAGAAGTGCATCGAAGCCGGCGCCTGGGACTACCTCTCCAAGCCGGTGGATACCGCCTATCTTCTCGTGGTGTTGCGAGGCTGGCTATGCCAGTGAGCCTTCCCGGCACGGCGATCCCGACCCCGCTCGGGCCGACCGACCGCGCCAACATCCTGATCGTGGACGACCTGCCCGAGAAGTTGCTCGTGTTCCAGACCGTCCTCGAGGATCTCGGGCAGAACCTCGTGCTGGTCCGCTCGGGCGAGGAAGCGCTCAGGGAACTGCTGCAGCGAGAGTTTGCGGTCATCCTGCTCGACGTGAACATGCCGGGCATGGACGGCTTCGAGACCGCGGCGCTGATTCGCCAGCATCGCCGCAGCGCCCACACGCCCATCATCTTCATCACCTCCTACGCCGACGAGATGCAGACCGCGCGCGGCTATTCGCTGGGCGCAGTCGACTACATGTTGTCGCCGCTGGTGCCGGAGATCCTGCGCAGCAAGGTCGGCGTGTTCGTGTCGCTCTACCTGATGCAGCGCGAGGTCCAGCTCCAGGCCGATGCGCGCGCGGCCATGATGGCCGCCGATGCCGCGCGGCGGGTCGCAGAGGAGAGTGACAGGCGCTCGGCGTACCTCGCTCATGCGAGCCGGGCGCTGAGCGTGTCGCTGGAGATCGACGTCGCGGCGGCCCAGTTGGCCGAAATGCTGGTGCCCGCGGTTGGCGCAGCCTCCGTCGTGCTGCCTTCGGACCCGGACTTCTCGCCGTGCAAGGCGGTGGTGGCCGCGCGAGCGCGATCGGGCGGTCGGCCGATCGTTTCGAGGATCGACGGGGCACTCGACGGGCTGCTGGCTGCGGCGCTCGGCAACGCCATCGAACAGGGATCCTTCGTTTCCCTGGCCCCGGGGGGGCTGGGTGCATTGGATGCCGGCTCGCTCGGCCTCGCCGGCAGTGCGGCATCGCTGCCGCCGATCCGTTGGGCGGGCGCGATGCCCTTGATCTTCGGCGGCAGGGTGTTGGGTGCGTTGCTGGTCCTGTCGGGAAATGATCCGGTCGAGCAGGCCGGCGCCGACAAGGCATTGCTCGAAGAGCTTGCGGTGCGTGCGGCGGCGGCGTTCGAGAACGCGAGGCTCTACGGGGTGCTGCAGCGCGAGATCGCCGAGCGGAAGGCCGCGCAGGAGGAACTGCAGCAAGCCGACCAGCGCAAGGACGAGTTCCTTGCCATGATGTCCCACGAACTGCGCAACCCTCTGGCGCCCATCCACACGGCGGTCGAAGTGATCCGGAGAGTCGCGGCACCGAACCCCAAGGTGTCGTGGGCACTGGACATCGCGAACCGGCAACTCCAGCAGATGACCCGTCTCATCGAGGAACTGCTGGACGTCACACGCATCAGCCAGGGCAAGATCACCTTGAAGCGCGAGTCGATGGACCTCAACAAGGTCATCGCGCACAGCGTGGAGACGATCCAGCCGGCGATCAAGAGCCGCCACCAGACCCTGAGCGTGAACATCCCGGAACGACCCGCCTGGCTGCACGGCGATGCGGCAAGGCTCACCCAGGTGATTGCCAACCTGCTTCACAACGCATCGAAGTACAGCCCCGAAGGCACGCACATCGCCCTGACGTCGACGATCGAGGATCGCGAGGTGGTGGTGACGGTCAGCGACCAGGGCATTGGCATCGATGACGAACTGCTCCCTCGCATATTCGATCTGTTCGCACAGGGGAAGCGTGGACTCGATCGCTCACAGGGCGGTCTGGGCGTCGGGCTGACCTTGGCGCGGAGGTTGACCGAGATGCATGGCGGGCGCATCGAGGCCATCAGCTTCGGCAAGGACAAAGGCTCGGAGTTCAGGGTGCGCTTGCCCTGCATCACCCTGGTCCGCCAGGAGGCCAAGGCGGCGCAACCGGCGCAGGCCGTCGGCGAAGGGCCGGCGCAGCTGATCCTCGTCGTGGACGACAACCATGACGCCGCGCATGCGATGGCGACGGTCCTGGAAACGGACGGACATACCGTGCTGACCGCCTCGGATGGCGAGGAGGCCTTGGAGGCAGCTTCAGTGCACTGCCCGACAGTCGTGGTCCTCGATATCGGACTGCCCTTGCTGAATGGCTACGAGGTGGCCCGGCGACTGCGCCAGATGCAACAGACGGAGAACGTGTTGCTCATTGCGCTGACCGGCTATGGGCAGAAAGAGGACCGGCAGACTGCATTCGAGGCCGGCTTCAATCATCACTTCGTCAAACCCGCGGATGCGACTGCCTTGCTGAACTGCATCAGGACGTGGCGCCATTCGCGGCCGGACGACAGCGCCGACGTCCAAGCCGGCGTGTAGGCCATTGCGAGGCTAGACGGCGTCTTTCAAGGCCTTCTTGGCCTTGTCAGCCGAGTTCTGCGACCGGTTCTTGTGATAGCCCGACTTGACGTTGTTGACCGCCTTCCCGACCGGTCCGCTCTTCTTGGCTTCACTGTCCGCTCGCTTTTCGTCGATCTTGTGCTTGGCCGCGTCGGTGGCCTCGGAGGCGGCCTTGCCCACTTGGGCCGTGGCGGCGAGGACGGTGAGGGAGGCGGCGAGAGCGAACAAGATCTTCTTCATTGGGTTTTCCGGATATTGATTGGGCGATCCGGATGGTTGCAGCGCTTGGCGAGCCGCCTTGTCAGCCGCGACCGCGCGCGGCTCGGTCACAACATCGACAAGCGGTGTCAGCGTCTCTCGTCTCACCGCAGCAAACGCCCTCAATCCGCGTACTCGCCCGCGTCCTTGATCACCTTCGACCACCGCGCCTTTTCGGCTTCGACGAACTTCCTGTGACCGGCAGGGTCGACCCGGTCGTCACTTGCCACGGTGAGGCCAAGCGCCTCCTCGCGCTTGATCAGTTCGGGATCCTTCAACGCGGCACGCAGCGCAGTGTTGAGCATGGCGATCACATCCGGCGGCGTGCCGCGGGGGGCGTACAAGCCGTGCCAGACTTGGACATTGAAGTCCTTCAGTCCGGATTCCGACAGCGTCGGCGTGTCCTTGAGCGCTGCAAGCGGGAGCTTCTGCAAACTGGTGCCGCCATAGACCTTGACTTTCTTGCCCTCGATCTGCGGCACCGCGTTGGTGGCTTGCTCGCACATCAAGTCCACCTGCCCGCCGATGAGGTCGGTCATCGCCGGGGCTGTGCCCTTGTACGGGACTGGCGTCATGTCGGTCTTCAACGCACTTTGGAACATCAGGCCGCACAGGTGCGATGCGGAGCCGATTCCCGCGTTGGCGAGGTTCACCTTGCCGCCGTTCGACGCGATCCACTGGCGCAGCTCCGCGAAGTTGCCGGCCGCCAGACCTGGTTTGCCAATCAGGACGGAGGGCGCTTCATTGATCAGACCCAGTGTCTCGAAGTCGTCCGGCACCTTGTAGCTCAGCTTGCGGTACAGCGCTGGTGCGGTTGCCATGCCGATGTGATGCACCAGCAATGTGTAGCCGTCCGGTGTGGCCCTTGCAACTCGGGCCGAGCCGATCGTGCCGCCCGCGCCGACGGTGTTGTCGACGATCACCGTCTGGCCGAGAGGCTTCCGGAGCGCCTCGGCCAGGTCCCGGGCGATCTTGTCGCTGGGGCCACCGGCGGCGAATGGCACGACGAGCGTGACCGGCTTGTCGGGGAAGTCTGCGCAAGCCAGGGCGGCAGATCCGGCCAGGGCCAGGCCGGCGACGCAGCGCCAAAGTCTGTTCATGTCTTGTCTCCGTTGTGGTTGGTGCTGCGTCAGGCCGACAGGGCCTGCATCTCGCGGTACAGGTCCGCTTTGCCCTCGAAGCCGATACCGGGCAGGTCAGGCAGCGTCACGAAGCTGTTCTCGACCTTCACGCCATCCGGAAAGCCGCCGAAGGGCTGGAACAGATCCGGGTAGGACTCGTTTCCGCCGAGCCCGAGTCCCGCTGCGATGTTCAGCGACATCTGGTGCCCGCCGTGCGGGATGCAGCGGCTGGCCGACCAGCCATGCTCCTTGAGCATGTCGAGCGTGCGCAGGTACTCCACCAGGCCGTAGCTCAAGGCGCAGTCGAACTGCAGCCAGTCGCGATCCGGACGCATCCCGCCGTAGCGGATGAGGTTGCGTGCGTCCTGCATCGAGAAGAGATCCTCGCCCGTGGCCATCGGGTTCTTGTAGAAGTTGCGCAGGGCTGCCTGGAGTTCGAAGTCGAGCGGGTCGCCCGGTTCTTCGTACCAGAACAGGTCGTACTGCGACAGGGCCTTTGCATAGGCGATCGCGGTTTCGAGGTCGAAGCGACCGTTGGCATCGACGCAAAGCTTCTGGCCGTCCTGCAGCACTTCCATGATCGAGTCGATCCGGCGCAGGTCCTCGTCGAGCGAGGCGCCGCCGATCTTCTTCTTGACGACGGTGTAGCCGCGATCGATGTAGCTGCGCATCTCGTCCTTCAGCTTGTTGTGGTCCTGCCCTGGGTAGTAGTAGCCCCCGGCCGCATAGACGAAGATCTTGCGGTTCGGTTTCCCGTCGCCGTATCGGTCCGCGAGCAGTTGGAAGAGGGGCTTGCCTTCGATCTTCGCGACTGCATCCCAGACCGCCATGTCGATCGTGCCTATCGCCACCGAACGTTCACCATGACCGCCCGGCTTTTCGTTGGTGAACATCGTGTTCCAGATCTTGTGCGGATCGAGGTTGTCGCCGGTGGCATCGACGAGGGATGCCGGATCGGCTTCCAGGACACGCGGAATGAAGCGCTCGCGCATCAGCTTGCCTTGGCCATAGCGACCGTTCGAGTTGAAGCCGTATCCGATCACTGGCTTGCCGTCGCGGATCACGTCGGTGACCACGGCGACGAGGCTCAGCGTCATCTTGCTAAAGTCGATGTAGGCGTTGCGGATGGGCGAACTGATGGGGATGGTTTTCTCGCGAATTTCGACGATCTTCACATTGGCTCCAGAGGTTTTGGGTTGAGGACCTGAATGGTCTGCGCCGTGCGCTTTTTCGGCCAATGCTCTTTTTCGCTGCTTCTATGCGCTGGAAGAACCGCCCATGAATCTGATATGGCTTGAAGACTTCGTGGCCCTGGCCGCCACCGGCAATTTTTCGCGCGCGGCGGAGGACCGCCACAGCTCGCAGCCTGCGTTCAGCCGGCGCATTCGCGCGCTGGAAGAATGGGTGGGTGCAGACCTGTTCGACCGCAGCTCTCAACCGGCCCAACTGACCGAGGTCGGCGAGTGGTTTTCAGGCGTGGCCCAGGAGCTGATCGCCAAGGTCGCACGGGTGCCGGGTGAGGCCAGGAAGGTCGCCGAAGCCAGTTCGGTCACCTTGCGCATCGCATCCACGCATGCGCTCTCATTCACCTTCCTGCCGCGATGGCTGCGAAGTCTCGAATCGAATACGACGCTCGGGCCCGTGCAACTGATGTCCGACGTGCTCCAGCGTTGCGAAGCGCTGATGCTGCAGAGCAAGGTCCAGTTCGTCTTGACCCACGCGCATCCGAAGGCGCAAGGGGCCCTGGATGCGGAGCCTTACAGGTCGGTCCGGATCGGTGAGGATGGCCTGATCGCCATGTCCGCGCCGGACGCCGAGGGCAAGGCGCGTCATCAACTCACGCCTCATGGGGGATCGGCCTTGCCGGTGCTTCAGTACACCGACGAGTCAGGGCTGGGACGCATCATGCGCGCCGTGATCGGCCGCCGCTTGGAGACGATGCCCGTTCAGATCGTCTTCACCGCGCATCTTGCCTCGGTCCTCAGGACCATGGTGCTCGATGGGAGAGGGGTGGCGTGGCTGCCGCGGACGCTCGTCGAGGAAGACATTGGCGAGGGGCGGCTGGTCACGGCAGCGAGCAACGACTGGAACGTCCCTCTGGAGATCAGGCTCTATCGCGACGCCGAGCCTCTCGGCAAGGCGGCCGATGCGTTCTGGAATGCCGCCGCCGGGAGGTGATCGTTGCTGGAGGCCCGGTCAGGCGCGCAGCATCAAGTTCAGCTGATCGACGACCTCTGCCCAATCGGCATCCTCGCTGATTTCCTCGCGTAGGAACTGCGCCTGTCCGGCACTCCAGAACGGCGCATCCGCCAGTTGGAGCGAATTGCTCAATGGACGGTGCTGAGCGACGAACTGCTCGATTTCAGCGGACGTGTTGCCGAGCCCAAGCTGAGCGAACAGATCCTCGATTGTGTGGTTGCCTGAGTCCAATGGAATGCTCCTCGGTTTGCTTCGCTCACCAAAAGCGCCAGAACGGGCGCCGACGCGGTGACGAAGACTCCAGCGTGGCGCTCATCGTCGACGGGGGACCAAAGCGGCGCCGCACTTCGGTTTCGTGGCGATGGGCGGCTCCTCTCGCATCGCGGTGGCCGCGCAGGGCCAGCAGGCGAAGCTGGTGCGCGCGATCGAGCAACTCTTCGTCGGACAGTTCACCGGGCTCAGTCATGCCGCAATTCTGCACAGGGCCGGGCTCGCAGGCCAGTGCCGGCTGTCTCGCAGTTGCTTTTTCATCAACCGTCGTGGCGGTGCGTGCGTGGCGCCCGGCTATGGCAAGCTTGCGTGCTTATTCGAACGAGGGCACCGTTTGCCGATCCTCCAGGGCATCCGACAGTGGGCGCGCCGCGTCAAGCGTGACGCGTTGACGCTCTGGTTCGCCTATCGCCACCCGGCGACCACGTGGGTCCCGAAGGTGATGGCTGCCGTGGTCGTCGCCTACGCGCTCAGCCCCATCGATCTCATCCCCGACTTCATCCCGGTGCTGGGTTATGTCGACGATGCGCTCTTGCTGCCTGCGCTGATCTGGCTGACGATCCGCATGCTGCCGCAAGACGTGCTCGCCGACTGTCGCAACAAGGCCGATCAGTGGTTGGACAGCGGCAAGGCAAAGCCTCGCAGTGCCTGGGGCGCCGCGCTTGTCATCGCGATCTGGACGGGTGTGACCGTGCTTTTGTGGGCCTGGTTGCGAAGGCACTAGTCGCTTCGCGGGGACTTGCCAAACAAGGTGCCTAAAAAGGAAAAAGCCCGCTACAAAAAATGTAGCGGGCTTTCCAGAGGCCTTGCGGCTTGTAGTGGCTCCTCGACCTGGGCTCGAACCAGGGACCTACGGATTAACAGTCCGGCGCTCTACCGACTGAGCTATCGAGGAACAAGCCTCAGATTATAGCGTGCTTTTTTGGGCTCCTTCGGCAGACACCCATCGAATCTGCAATTTCTTCACAAGAATTTTTGAGCATCGAGTCGCTGGAGAAAGAGCACGTAAACGTAATCGTTCATTTTTCGTCGCAGATGGCCATCAGTCGGGCCGCTGCGGCCTCGGGATGGGTATCTGCCACCAGTGCGCGAACCACCGCCACGGAGCCCACGCCCGTTGCCAGCACTTCGGGCATGCGCGCCTCATCGACGCCGCCGATGCCCACTTGCGGATAACCGCGCAGGAGACGCGCGTAGGCGCCCAATCGCGCGACGCCTTGCGGCGCCGTCGCCATCTGCTTCAACGTGGTCGGGTA
Source organism: Variovorax sp. J22R115 (assembly GCF_030317005.1). Lineage (NCBI taxonomy): Bacteria > Pseudomonadati > Pseudomonadota > Betaproteobacteria > Burkholderiales > Comamonadaceae > Variovorax > Variovorax sp. J22R115. The sequence goes on from NZ_JASZYM010000012.1 coordinate 120,543, forward strand.
GACGGCGCCCATCGCGATGTAGCTCGGACTCACGGCGTCGGCGCGCACCATCTCTGCGTAGCCATGCGTGCTGACGCCCAGCCGAAGACCGGAGGCCCGAAGGGTCTGGAGGTCCGCCGACGAGAGGGCATCGAGATCTTCCTGGCCGAGATGAAGCCCGTAGGCGCGGGCAGCGATGGCGGCGCGCCAATGGTCGTTGATGAAGAGCAGGGCCTTGGTGCTTCGCACCGCCTCGACGGCTGCATGCACCTCGCGCTCGATGGCTTCGGCGTCGCCGGACTTGCAGCGCAATTGAACCGTGGGGACACCAGCGTGCGCCATGCGCCCGACCCATTGCGCATCGGGAAGCACGGCGTAGAGGCCGAGGTTCATGGGGCATTGGGGGAATGCGTCGTCTCGCGAGGACGGCGGGAAAGGGCGCATGCCGAAGTCGGCAGGGTTCTCGGGCCACGCATTCGCTTCGAACGAACCGGTGCGTTGCGTTTGTGCGCGCCATGCGTTGGCGAGGCATTCGGCGTCGACTTCGATGAAGCCGAGCGCCGCACAGGCCTGCTTCGCGCCGCGATACACGGCGTCGTCGGACGAGAAGGACGCTGCGGTGTCGGAGCTTTCTCCAAAACGCGGCGCGTGCGCCGCAACGATGGCTTGCGCGATGTCGTTGGAATCAGTCATTTGCGGTGATGGCGTCCATTGCATTGATCGAATTCATTGCGCTCATTGCGAAGCAGCGTGATGCCAGAACGGCGTGCCGAGGACCGGCGTGCTCGGCTGCGCGGATTCTTGTGCCGCCATCGCACCCGCACGATGCGCGTCCCGTCCGGCCTGCACCGCGTCCGCAAACGCACCGGCCATGGCGACGGGATCCTGCGCCAACGCGACGGCCGTGTTCAAGAGAACACCGTCGTATCCCCACTCCATGACCTGGCAGGCATGCGAAGGCAAACCCAGGCCGGCGTCGACGAGCAGCGGCACCGACAACCGTTCGCGCAGTACCTGCAACGCATAGGGATTGACGGGGCCGCGGCCGGTGCCGATCGGCGCTGCCCACGGCATCACCGCCTGGCAGCCGACGTCGACCAGACGCTGGCACAGGACCAGATCCTCGGTGCAATAGGGCAGCACCTGGAAGCCGTCGCGAATCAACTGCGACGCGGCGTCCACGAGGTTCAGTGTGTCGGGCTGCAGGGTGTAGTCGTCGCCGATCAGTTCGAGCTTGATCCACGGCGTGTCGAAAAGCTCGCGCGCCATCTGTGCTGTCGCGATCACCTCCTGGACGCTGTGGCAGCCGGCCGTGTTCGGGAGCACCGGCACGTCGAGACGTCGCAGCAGTTCCCAGAAGCCGTTGTCGCTGCCGGAAGCGGTGGGCGTCGCGGTCTGGCGTCGCAGCGAGGCTGTGAGCATCGCGGGCCGCGCGCGGCGGACAGCCGCTTCGAGCACATCCGGCGACGGATAGCGCGCGGTGCCCAGCAGCAGGCGGCTCTGGAAGGTCTGGCCGTACAGGACGAGCGGGTCTTGGGTGGATGCAGTGGTCATGGCGTGGCCTGGGTTCTAGCCGCCCGTCACGGGGCGGATCACTTCGATGCGGTCGTCCGGTTGCAGCGGGTGCGATGCGTAGTTCGAGCGCGGTACGAATTGACGGTTGACGGCCGCGGCAAAGGGCGGCGTCGCGTTGATGAGGACGAGCGCGTCCGACAGCTTCGCCTCGGGCGGCAGCGTGTGGGGCTCGTCGTTGATCAGGATGTTCATGGCACTGTGGGTTCCAGGCTGGGCGCCATGTCGAAGCGGCTTGCAAGCGCGGAATGGCCGGTCGCGAGCAGTTCCATGACGACGTCGAGGATGGCGGGCGCGATCATGAAGCCGTGGCGATAGAGGCCGTTGACCTGGATCACGCCCGGCCGCGGCTGGCGCACGGCCGGAAGATTGTCGGGCAGGGTGGGCCGGCATTGCGTCGCGATCTCGACGATGCGTGCTTCCGCGAAACCGCTGTGCACCGAGTAGGCGGCGCTCAGCAGTTCGAGCGTCGATCGCACGCTGGCGGGCGACATGTCGTCCGATTCGATTTCGGTCGCGCCGATCACGAACACGTTGTCGGGCTTGGGCGCGATGTAGAGCGGATAACGTGGGTGCACGAGGCGTGTGGGCCGCTGCAATGTCACCTCGGGCGCGTGAACACGGATGACTTCGCCGCGCACGCCGCGCAGGGCGTTCCATTGGGGGCGCGCGCCGAGGCCACGGCAGTCGATCACGCGTTCGGGCTGGCCGGGCTCGCCCGGTGTGAAGTCATCGGTGGTTCGGGGCGCGTGCCAGTGCAGGCGAACTTGGGACGACGCCTGCAGCGTCGCGAGCAGGGCGGCGAGCAGCGCGCGGTTGTCGAGCTGGCCTTCGTCGGGCAGCAACAGCCCCTGTGCAAAACGCTGGCCCAGCGAAGGCTCCAGCGCCGCGATGCCGGCCGCGTCGAGCGATTTCATCGCAGGCAGTTCGGGCACGACTTCGCCGGTACGCGCGAGGACACGGGCGAGGCGCGCGGCCTCCGATGCGTCCTGTCGATGCCACAGCACCAGCGTGCCTTCGCGCTGGAAGAACGCGGGCGCGGTCAGCGATGCAATCAGTGTCGGCCAGCGGTCGAGCGCGTAGTGGCCCATGCGCACCACCGAAGCCGGCGCGACGGCGGATTCCGCCAGCGGCGCCAGCATCGCGGCCGCGACGCGGGCGGCCGCGCCTTCGGCCTCGGGCCCGCCTGCTTCGAAGAGTTCAACCCCGCAACCGGCCTGCGCCAACGTCACCGCGAGCAGGCGCCCCATGAGGCCGGCGCCGAGGATCGCGGCGGAGCGAAATGGAAGATCGACCTTGTTCATGTCAACTCACCGCGCGCCGATCGAATCCGGCGCGTCCAAAAATCCAGGAATACCGCGGAACCGGCTCCGCCGGGCCGCCGGTATTGCCCCCCGGAGAGGGGGTGCCCGAGCCACACGAAGTGGGCGAGGCTGGGGGTAAGCTCGTGTCATGACTATTGCATTTTCCCGCTACGCCCGCGTGCTCTCGATCGCAGGTTCCGACAGCGGCGGCGGCGCCGGCATCCAGGCCGATCTCAAGACTTTCGCGGCGCTGGGCTGCTACGGCATGACGGCCATCACCGCGCTCACCGCGCAGAACACGCTCGGCGTGTCGGGCATCCACGGCGTGCCACCGGCCTTTCTGAAGGCGCAGATTCAGGCGGTGGTCGAGGACATCGGCGTCGATGCCGTCAAGCTCGGCATGCTGCATGCGCCCGAGATCGTCGAAGTCGTGGCCTGGGCCATCGATCACTACAAGCTTCCGAACGTGGTGCTCGATCCGGTGATGGTCGCCACCAGCGGCGACAGGCTGATCGCTGCGGAAACCGTTCAGGTGCTGGTGCGCGACCTCTTTCCGCGCGCGGCGGTGGTCACGCCCAATCTGGACGAGGCGGCGCTGCTCATCGGCCATGCGATCGACGGCGTCGATGCCCTGGACGAAGCGGCCAGCGAACTGCTCGCGCTGGGTGCCAGCGCCGTCTTGCTCAAGGGTGGGCATCTGCCGGGCGACGACGTGGTTGACCTGCTGGCGGAGGCCGGCGGCGACAGGCTGCGGCTCTCGTCGGCGCGCATCGCCAGTCGCAACCTCCACGGCACGGGCTGCACGCTGTCGTCGGCCATTGCCGCCCACCTGGCGCTCGGCTACGCATTGCCCCAGGCGGTGGAACGCGCGCGCGGCTACGTGGTCGCCGCCATGGAGGCGGGCGCGGATGTCAAGGTGGGTGCGGGCCACGGACCTCTCAACCACGGCTTTGCGCCAATGCCGACGGTCCGCTTGCCGGCGACGGACGCGTGACCCACGCCAGCACGAAGGTGATCGCCAGGGTCGGCAGCGCGGAGCCCCACTGAGGCGCCCAGGCAGCGCAGCCGTGATAGATGGCGATGCCGCCGATCCAGATGGCCGCAGCGGCAATGTCCACGCGGCGTGCGCCGACCGCCACGACGGAGCCGCCCGAGCCCAATCGCCCGAGGATCACGCCGTAGAGCGGCACGAAGACCGAGCTCAGCAGCAGCAGGAAGGGTTCGAGCGAGTGCATCGGCAGCACCAGCGCGAAGCCGATGCAGACCACGGCGAGAAGCAGGCCCCAGCGCCGCACGCTCCAGCGCGGCTGCAGACTGTGGGCCGAGACCGAGCCTGAATAGACGTCGCCATAGGCGTTGTCGAGTTCATCGATCAGGATCAGGCCCAGTGCAACCAGCCCGCCTTGCGCCAGCAGCAGCGCCGTGACCAGGCCGGCGCCGGGCTCCGCAACGCTCACCACCATGACGCCGAGCGCATAGCACCAGATGTTGGCCACCGCGTAGCCGATCCACGTTCCGCTGAACGCGCCGCCCAGTCTGCCCGAACTGCGCCTGCCGTGGCGCGCGTAGTCGGCGACCAGCGGAAGCCAGGACACAGGCATCGCGATCACCAGGTCGAGCGCACCGAACATCCCCATGCTCCCGTCGCCCGGTCGCGTCCAGAAGGCGTCCAGGCCCTTGGCATGGAGCCGCGTCGCGAACTGCCACGTCAGCCACAGGAGAGAGAGCACCACCAGCGGCAGGCCGAAGCGACTGACGAAGCGGCGCACCAGCTTGACCATGGAGCCTGCCAGAAGGGCGAGCAGCACGGCGCCCCAGAGCAGTGTCGTCACCAGCGAACCCAGGCTGCCGTCGAGCGACCAGCCGAACGCCTGGCGGCCAATGGCCTGGGTGCCCTCGCGCATGATCACGATCTCGAAAGTGGTCCAGCCGATCAGCTGCACGATGTTCAGCACCACCGGGAGGCGAGCAAAGGCGCTGCCGTAAGTGGCGTGCATCAGGCCCGCGCTGGCGAGCCCGCTCTCGCAGCCCAGGCGCGCGGTCCATGCCAGCAGGCCGGCGCCGATGCACGAGCCCAGCACGATCGCGAAGACCGCGTCACGCGTTCCGACCGCCGGCACCAGGTAGGCGCCGATCTGCATCACCAGCAGGCCGACCCCGAGGCTGAACCACAGCGCCATGTGGTCGTGCCACCGAAAGACGCGTCCGGCCTCCTGCAGGGGCGTCAGCGCCTCGTTGGCGCCGTTGCGTGCGGCATCGTTGTTCGTGTTTGCCATCCATTTGCTCCAATGCAAATTGTTTGGCAGGTGGGCGAGGCCCGGCGGTGGGACCGGCACGCGAGAAAACGTGGCGGCCGCCGGACCAGCTTCCCTGCGCGAGGATTACCTCAGTCAGGTTCAAAGGGACTCTCTCAGCCGGCCCACCGCATGGCGGGTCGGCACCCCTAGCGTTGCTTCAGTCTGGCGAAGCAGTGTGAATTGTAGAGCGGTGCGTTCCCCCGCAGCGCGGCGGCGTTCCGCCGGGGGCGACGGCAAGGGGATCGGGATTCAGGCGTGGCGGACAGCGGTCGGCGCAACGCCCTGTTTTTCCGAGCCCTTCGGTCGAAGGGCGGTTGGCGCATCATCGCGAACGAGCCGCGGGATGATGAAGCGCTGGCTCAAGCGCACAAGCGCCCAGAACACCGCCGTGATTGCCACGGCCAGAATCAGACCGGCGACGATGTCGAAGGGGAAATGAACCCCGACGTAGACGCGCGCCCATCCCGTGAAAACCGCGATCGCAAGCATCGCGAGCCCCGCACCCCGCAGGGAAGACCGCATGCAGAAGATCAGCGCAACGGTGAACATCACGGAGGCATGCGCACTCGGCAGGGAACCGCGCGCGCCGTGCACGATGTGCGGCGGGCTCAGGCCGAGCGCGAAGGGGCGTGGCAAGTTGATGGCGTCCGCCAGCGCGTGGGCGATGAGTGCTGTCACCCCGGCGGCGACGAGCGTCCCCATGGCGTACGCCCTTTGCGGCGGGCGTCGCCAAGCCACCCAGCCCATGATCGCGACGCAGGCCCAGGATGCTCCTTCGGCGATGACTGACGCGATCCACAGCAACTGCGGATGGGGCGTGTGGCCCGCGGCCAGCCACTGAAAGAGGGAGATGTTCAGTGCCTGCATGCGGGCATCGTAGGCCCCCACGGTGTCGATAGCATGAATCGGATGTTCACACCTCGTTCAGGATCGCAACGATCTGCTTGCGGGGCGTCCCGCAGCGGCGAGGCGCTAGTGGCCGACGCCGAGCAGGGTGTGCAGCCGCGTGCTGGTCGTGGTGTATTGCAGGGGGATCGACTTGCCGGGGAACACGATCGCCGTCGCACCCCAGGCCGCCAGCGTGGCTTCGTGGAAACCGCAGACGATCAGCTTCTTCTTGCCCGGATAGGTGTTGATGTCTCCGACGGCGAAGATGCCGCGCTCGCGCGTTTCGTACTTCTCAGTGTCGACCGGCACTTGCTTGCGCACGAGATCCAGGCCCCAGTCGGCGATGGCGCCGAGCCGAGGCGAAATGCCGAGGCAGCCGACGAGGGCATCGAAGGGCAATGAGACAGTTTGCGCGTCGGGCGTGGTGATCTGCAGGTGGGCGTCGTCGAAGGCGACGGGCTGACCCACGGCCAGGCGCATCGTTCCTGCGGCGACGTGCTCGCGCAAGGCTGCGACAGTGGTGTCCTCGGCCTGGAAGACATCACGCCGGTGCAGCAGCGTGACTTGCTTCGCGATGGGTGCGAGCGCCAGCGCGGTATCGAGCGCGGCATCATCGCCGCCGTTGACCACCACGGTCTGGCCGGCAAAGCGAGCGAGTGCATCGGGGTGATAGAAAAGCCGAGTGCCTTCCAGGCGCTCGATGCCTTCGACGGCGATTCGCTTCGGAACGAAAGCGCCGACACCTGCGGCGATGAACACGGTCCTGGCGAGGAAAGCGCTGCCCTTGTTCGTGCCCAGCAACAGACGACCGTCACTCTGACGCGCGAGCGACGCGACCTGCTCGCCAAGGTGGAGTTGCGGCTTGAAGGGTGAGATTTGCCGCTGCAGCGATTCCACGAGGCCACGGCCAGTGGTCACCGGGGTGCCGGGAATGTCGTAGATGGGCTTGTCGCCATACAGCTCGACGCATTGGCCGCCGGCACGGGGCAGGGCGTCGACGATGTGGCAGGAGATTTCAAGCAGGCCGAGCTGGAAGGCCTGGAACAGCCCGACCGGGCCCGCGCCGATGATCAGCGCGTCGGTTTCAATGGGGCGTGCTGTCGTGCTCAGCGCACCAGCTCCGAGACCTTGTCGGTCTTGTCTTTCCACTCTTCGGCATCGGGCAGCGCCGGCTTGCGCTTGGTGATGCTCTTCCAGCCATCGGCCACGGCCAGCTCGGCATTGAGCTTGATGAAGGCCAGCTGGTTGGCGGGAAGATCTTCCTCCGCGTAGATCGCGTTGACCGGGCACTCGGGAATGCAGACCGCGCAATCGATGCACTCGTCGGGATCGATCACCAGCATGTTCGGCCCTTCACGGAAGCAGTCGACGGGACACACGTCGACGCAATCGGTGTATTTGCAGCGGATGCAGGATTCGGAGACGACGTGGGTCATGATTCTTGGCTGACGGGAGAAATGATCGGGAAAACCCCGAATTTTAGGGCTTTGTGGCCGGGGGCCGCACGAGCACGGCGGCGGAGGTCCGGTGAGAGGCGGTGTCGACGAGGATCAGCGAACCGAGCGTGCGCGATTGCGTGAAAGGCAGCACAGCCAGCGGCTGCTGCAGGCTCAGCACCACGTCGCCGATGGCGTTGGCTTCGAGCTGGTCCGTCGGCTCGGAATCGAGCGTCGTGATGTTGACGCGGTCCACGATGCGCGCCACCTTGGCCTTGACCCAGCGATGGCCCTGCAGCGCCCAGTAGACGCGGCCCGCCACGAGCGGCTCGTCGTCGAGCCAGGCGATGGTGGCCGTGATCTCGCGCGCCGGTTCGAAGGCGCCGGGCTCCAGCAGCCAGTCGCCGCGCGACACGTCGAGTTCGCGGTCCAGCACGATGCCGGCGCTGTGGCCCGCATGCACGGCCTTCGGCTGGCGGGTGTGGCTCAGCACCTGCGCCACGGTAGCGGTCTGGTTGCTAGGCAACACGGTCACGCGCTGTCCGGGCTCGATATGCCCGCTCGCGACGCGGCCCCAGAACACGCGGCGGCCTCGTGAGGTGTCGGCCGAGGCGGAGAACTTCTCGACCCACTGCACCGGGAAGGCAAAGGGCACGGCCTCGTCCTGTGCGGTGACCGGCAGTTGCTCCAGCAGTTCGAGCAGGCTGGGGCCTTCGTAGCCGGCCCAGTCCGGATGGCGCGAAGCGACGTTCCAGCCCTTGAGCGCCGAGATCGGCACCGTGGCGGCAACCTCCACGCCGGCGGCTTCGGCGAAATTCGCGAGTGCTTGCGAAATGCGCTCGAAAGCCAGTTCGGCGTCGTCGATGGCATCGAGCTTGTTAACCGCGAACACGATCGACTGCACGCGCAACAGATGACACAGCAGCGTGTGCCGGCGGGTCTGAGGCAGTAACTCGCGCTTGACGACTTCGCCGTCGCCGACCTCGGATGCCCAGGCGAGCTTGGTCGCATCGACCAGCACCACCGCCGCATCGGCGCTCGACGCGGCCGTGACCATGTTGCGCGTGTACTGCTCATGGCCGGGCGCATCGCCGATCACGAACTTGCGGTGCGCAGTCGAGAAGTAGCGGTAGGCCACATCGATCGTGATGCCCTGTTCACGCTCGGCAGACAGCCCGTCGGTCAGCAGCGCCAGATCGGTCTCGCCGCCGCGCTGGACGCCGGCCAGTTGATCCTGAAGCACCGTCTTGCTATCGACCAGCAGGCGGCCGATCAGCGTGCTCTTGCCATCGTCCACGCTGCCGCAGGTGATGAAGCGCAGCGCCGCGCCGGTCTCGGCGTGCAGCTTGGAGGCAGCCGGGGATTGGGTAGCGGTGCTCATCAGAAGTAGCCGTCCTTTTTGCGTTTTTCCATCGAAGCTTCGGACGTCTTGTCGTCCATACGCGTGGCACCGCGTTCGCTAACGTCAGCCGCCAGCGTTTCGATGACCACGTCGCCGGCATCAGCCGCAAGGCTGTCGACCGGGCAGGTGCAAGTGATGTCGCCGACGGTGCGGAAGCGCACGTCGCGGACCTGGATCTGCTCGCCGTCACGCGGCGGGGTGAGTTCGGTCACCGGCACCAGCAGGCCGCGGCGCTCCACCACTTCGCGCTTGTGCGTGTAGTAGATCGAGGGCAGGGCGATGTCCTCGCGCTCGATGTACTGCCACACGTCGAGTTCGGTCCAGTTCGAAATCGGGAACACGCGGAAGTGCTCGCCGGGCGCGAGGCGAGTGTTGAACAGCGTCCACAGTTCCGGGCGCTGGTCCTTGGGCTGCCATTGGCCGAAGCTGTCGCGGTGCGAAAAGATCCGTTCTTTGGCACGGGCCTTTTCCTCGTCGCGGCGGGCGCCGCCGATGAGCGCGTCGAAGCGGAATTCCTCGATGGCTTCGAGCAGCGTGACCGACTGGTGCACGTTGCGTGATTCGTCCGGGTGCGCCAGGCGTACCGTGCCGCGTTTCATCGAATCCTCGACATTGCGCACGATCAGTTCGGCGCCGAGTTCCCTGGCGCGGGCATCGCGGAAATCGGTCACTTCGGGGAAGTTGTGCCCGGTGTCGATCATCAGCAGCGGGTAGGGGATGCGGCCGATGCCGAAGGCCTTTTCCGCGCACTTGAGCAGCACCAGCGAATCCTTGCCGCCCGAGAACAGCAGCGTCGGCCGCTCGAAGGATGCGGCGACTTCACGCAGGATGAAGATGGTCTCTTCTTCCAGTGCGTCGAGCTGCGCGTTGGAGAGGCGCGCGAGCGACTGCGATGTGGATTGCAGCAGCAGGTCGGTGTCGGTACGGGCGTTCATGAAGCGGGGTTCAGTTCGGGATGGCACGAATGGGGATGGCGCGGTTCGGAAGGGGAGAGACGGGTGAGACGGCGGACAGGGGCTCGAATGCAGCGGGCTCTTCGCCCTCGTGGCTGCCGTCGGCGGCCACGTGCAGGCCGCATTCCTTGGCGCTTTCCTGCTCCCACCACCAGCGGCCCGACCGGAAGTCTTCTCCGAGGGTCACGGCGCGGGTGCAGGGCGCACAGCCGATGCTCGGGTAGAACTGGTCGTGCAGCGGGTTGTGGGGCACGTTGTGGATGGCGATGTAGTGCCACACGTCGCCCCAGGTCCAGCGCGCCAGCGGATTGATCTTGACGCGCTCGGGCTGCTGCTCGATGAACTCGACCTCGGCACGCGCGCCGGACTGCTCGCGCCGGAGGCCCGTGATCCAGGCACGCTTGCCGGCGAGCGCACGCTCCAGCGGCTCCATCTTGCGGATGTGGCAGCAGGCCTTGCGCAATTCGAGGCTGCGGTACATCGCTTCTTCGCCGTTTTCCTTGACGAACGCGGCCGCATCTTCCTCGACCGGGCGGTACACCTCGATCTCGCGGCCGTAGTGCGTCTGCAGGCGGTCGAGCAGGCCCAGCGTTTCAGCATGCAGCTTGCCCGTTTCCAGCACGAAGACGCCGCTCTGCACCTGGAAGCGATGGAGGATGTCCGTCACGACCATATCCTCAGCGCCCAAGCTGGAAGCTTGCGTGATCGGCGTGAATTCGGCCGCCGCGCCTCGAAGCAGCGCCACGCTCTCGGCGAGCTTGTCGTCGAAATCGGCGGAGGGCTTGGCGTAGAGCGAGATGGCGTTCATGTCGAAATGGCTGGGCGCGCAGGGCGCTGGCTGGTTGTGGAAGTTCAGGCGGTTTCGCGTTTGAAGATCGGTGTGGCTTGCACCGCGTCACCTTGATAGAAGGCCGCAAAACGATCGAACTGGCGATGTGCGGCGGAGGCGTCGACGCCTTCCTTGAGCACGGCACTGGAGAAGCCGGTGCGCTGCATCTGCACGAGCTGGTCGATCAGCACGTCGCCGGTGGCGCGGATATCGCCCTTGAAGCCGAGTCGGCGGCGTAGCAGGAAGGCCTGGCTGTAGGCGCGGCCGTCGGTGAACTTCGGGAAGTCCAGGTCGATGCGTTCCACGTCGTCGAGGCAGACCTCGATCGCCAGCGGATCGGCGTCGTTGGCCAGTTGCAGGACGTTCGGGTCGCCGTTGTCCACATGGTCTTCGGCAGCGATGAGTCGAAGCGTCTTGTTCATGCGGCCACCTCGACCTTGAAGCGCGCGCCGTTGGCGGCGGCCTTGAAAGGCTCGATGCCGACGCGCCGCAGCGCGTCGATGAAGGTCTCGCCCGCCTCGCGGGTATCGCGGTAGGTGTTGAGCACGGCCTCGATCACGTCCGGCACTTCGGCCGCGGAGAAGGAGGGGCCGACCACCTTGCCGGGCTGCGCCGCACCGCTGAGCGCGGAGCCGTCGGAACCGCCCAGCGTGACCTGGTACCACTCCTTGCCGTCCTTGTCGACGCCGAGGATGCCGATGTGGCCGCTGTGGTGGTGACCGCAGGAGTTGATGCAGCCGCTGATGTGCAGGTCGATCTCGCCGAGATCATCGAGCTCGTCCAGATCCTGGTAGCGCTCGGTGATGGCTTCGGCGATCGGGATCGAGCGCGCATTCGCCAGCGCGCAGAAGTCGCCGCCGGGGCAGGCGATCATGTCGGTCAGCAGGTGCACGTTGGCGCTGGCAAAGCCGGCTTCGCGCGCTGCGAGCCACAGGGCATGCAGATCTTCGGCGTGCACCCAGGGCAGCAGCAGGTTCTGGTCGTGCGTGACGCGCGCTTCTCCGGCGCTGAAACGGTCCGCCAGCAGGGCGGCCGTATCGAGCTGGTCGGCAGAAGCATCGCCCGGTGCCTGCAAGCGGCGCTTGAACGACAACGTGACCGCGCGCAGCGCCGGGTTCTTGTGCGGCGCCACGTTGCGCGCCAGCCAGCGCGCGAACATGACGTCGTCGGCGGCCTGTGCGCGGAGGTCGGCGTCGGTTTCCTCGGCGCTGCGGAACACGCGGGTGGCGAGCGTCGGCGGCACGAAGGAGGCGCTCACGCGGTCGAGCTCGGCCTGCGTGACCGTGTGCGGCGCGCCGTCGTGCTCGATGATCTGCTTGTACTCGGCCTCGACGTCGTCGATGTAGCGTTGGCCCTCGGCCTTCACCAGGATCTTGATGCGCGCCTTGTAGATGTTGTCGCGCCGGCCGTAGCGGTTGTAGACCCGAATCACCGCTTCGAGGTAATTCATGATCTGGTTCCACGGCAGGAACTCGCGCAGCACGGTGCCGATGATCGGGGTGCGGCCCATGCCGCCGCCGACCTGGACGCGGAAGCCCAGGTCGCCCGCGTCGTTCTTCACGAGGTGCAGGCCGACGTCATGCCAGCCGGTGGCGGCGCGGTCTTCCTTGGCGCCGCTGATCGCGATCTTGAACTTGCGCGGCAGGAAGGCGAATTCAGGGTGCAGCGTGCTCCACTGCCGCATGATCTCGGCGAAGGGGCGCGGATCGGCGATCTCGTCGATGGCCACGCCGGCGCGCTCGTCGCTGGTGATGTTGCGGATGCAGTTGCCGCTGGTCTGGATGCCGTGCATGTCGACCGAGGCCAGCAGGTCCATCACGTCGGCCGACTTGGACAGCGGGATCCAGTTGTATTGGACGTTCTGGCGCGTTGTGAAGTGGGCGTAGTGCGTCGGCAGCTTGGCCGTGCCGAGCTTGCCCTGCGTGGCCAGCGCGGTCTTGTAGACCTCGGCCTCGGGTTCGTCGTAGACGCGCGCGATCCTGGCCAGCACGCGCAGCTGCCGGCTCGACAGCTCGCCGTAGGGCACCGCGACGCGCAGCATCGGCGCGTAGCGCTGCACATACCAGCCGTTTTGCAGCCGCAGGGGACGGAATTCGTCCTCCGAGAGCTTGCCCGTTTGCCAACGTTCGAGCTGGTCGCGGAATTGCGCCGCGCGCAGGTGCACGAACTGGCGGTCGAAATCTGTGTATTGGTACATCGTGTTGTCAGTTGCTGGAAGGCAGTGCGTCCACGGCCTCGTCAACGGGATCGAGGAATGTAGAAGCGAGCCTTATGGAAACAAACTATTTTTTGGTTCGCGCTTTATGCGGATAAGCATATTCACCAGTCCCCATGCGGGTTTGCGGGCGATTGAATGCTTATTCCGGATAAGGCGAGCGACGTCCGGATCGCCGTTGGAGCGACGGGTCCGGGTCCGAATCCCGGGGTGATTCTAGGAAAGGACGCGCCTGCGCGTGCGCGTCATTGCGTCGCGTTGATGCCGCCGTCCAGGTACAGCACCTGCCCGGTCACGAAGGACGCCGCCGGTGCGCAGAAGAACACGGCAGCGCCGGCCACGTCCTTCGGGTCGGCCACGCGGCCGAGCGGGATGCGATCCAGCAGTTGCTTGTGCGTGTCGGGGTTCGCCAGCCAGTGGCGCGCCATCTCGGTGCGCACGACGGTCGGCGCAACCCCATTGACCGTGATGCCATGCGGGGCCAGCTCGGCGGCGTGCTGGCGGATCAGCATGACCAGGGCCCCCTTGCTGCTCGCGTAGGCCGAGTAGCCGCGGCCGCGAAGCCCCAATTGCGAGCGCACCGACAGCAGATGCACCTGTGCACCGCCGCGCCCGCCGGCCATTTGATGCTTCGCCGCCGCTTGTGCCAGGAACATCGCGGACTTGAGATTGACCTGGACGACCTCGTCGAAGGCCTCTTCGGTCACGTCCAGCAAGGCCTGCTCGCGCTGGATGCCGATGCAATTCATCAGCACGTCCAACCTGCCGAAATGCGCTGCGACGGCGTCGACCGACGCCTGCATGTCGGCAACCGAATGCGCGTCCATCGCGAGACCCAGTGCGTCGTGACCGGCTTCCCTGAGCGATGCCGCCAGGGCCTGCGCCTTGGCTTCATTCCGCCCCGACACCGCCACCTTGGCACCTGCCAGCGCCATCGCCCAGGCGATGGCCTCACCGATTCCGCCATAGCCACCGGGAACGTAGGCCACCTTGCCTTCGAGTCTGAAGAGCCCCGAGAGCTCGCGAGGGAAGTCGATGCGCGGCGTGAGTTCGTCCATGGGGGTCAGTCCATCAGCAGGCCGCCGTTGAGATCGATGATCTCCCCGGTGATGAAGCCCGAGAGCGGCGAGGCCAGGAAGCGCACCACATGTGCGAATTCCTCCGGCTCGCAGAAGCGGCCGACCGGGATGTCCTTCAGCAGGGCTTGCCGCTGCTGCTCCGTGAGTTGCTCGGTGATCATGGGGGTCTTCACGTAGGCTGGCGAGATGCCGTTGGCGGTGACGCCGAAGGATGCCAGTTCGCGTGCCAGCGAGAAAGTCAGCGAGGTCAGCGCGCCCTTGGACACCGAATACGCCGTGCCCGCCGTCAACCCGCCGGTCTTCGCCGCCAGCGAGCAGGTGTTGATGATCCGGCCAGCGCGCCGTGCCTTCATCGACGGCACAACCTGCTGCGACAGGTAGAACGCGCCGTCCAGGTTCACGGCCAGCACGCGCCGCCATTCCGCCGCATCGGTCGCTTCCGCCTTGTTGTTCGACAGGATGCCCGCGTTGTTGACCAGCACGTCGACCGGCCCCAATGCTTCGACGACCTGGGCGTGCCCGCTTCGCACCGCCTCTGCGTCGCTGATGTCGAAGCAGAAGGGCTGGGCGTCGGCGCCGAGTTCCTCCGCAAGGGCCAGGGTGCGTTCCCGGTTCGCATCGACGAGCGCGACCTTGCAGCCGTCCTCCAGCAGGAACCTGGCGGCCGCGAGGCCCATGGTGCCGGCCGCGCCGGTCACCAGCGCGACCTTGCCCTGCAAGGGCTTCGAGTGAAGTTCAGGCATCGAGCACGCTCTTCTTTCCAAACAGTCCGCGCGAGCGGAAGGTGACCACCGCGATGAACAGGAGGTACATCGACATCAGGGACCATTCCGAGGCGTAGGAGCCAGTGAGCCCGACGACCATGCCGACCATCAGCCCCGCGATCACCGCGCCCCACAGCGAACCCACTCCGCCCAGCACGATGATGAGAAAAGCCGGCACCACGGCGTCCACGCCCACATGGGGCCGGATTCCCCAGATCGGCGCCATCACCACGCCGGCGATCGCCGCCAGCGCCACGCCGAGCCCGAAGACGAACAGCCGCAGGCGCGACAGATTGATGCCCAGGGCGCGCACCATCTCGCTGTCGTGCGCGCCGGCCTTG
The DNA here is from genome assembly GCF_030317005.1 of Variovorax sp. J22R115. Taxonomy (NCBI): domain Bacteria; kingdom Pseudomonadati; phylum Pseudomonadota; class Betaproteobacteria; order Burkholderiales; family Comamonadaceae; genus Variovorax; species Variovorax sp. J22R115. The sequence continues at coordinate 135,602 of NZ_JASZYM010000012.1, forward strand.
ATGATTGCGCCATAGGGCGTCTTCTGCAGGAAAAGCCAAAGCAGGAAGATCATCAGTACCGCGAAGGCGCTGGCGAAGAAGCGATAGCGCGAATAGATCAGGTCGCCCATCATCACTGCGCCCGAGATCGCCTGCGGCAGCGGAATCTGCTTCTCGGACGAACCCCAGACGAGCCGGATGCCCTCCTCGATCACGAGCGCGGCGCCGAAGGTCAGCAGCAGGCCGTAGAGTGGATCGCGCCCGTAGGTGCGCCGCATGCACAACTCCAGCAGCATCCCGAAGATGCCGACGAAGATCGGCGCCAGCACCAGCGCGAACAGGTAGCGCAGCTCGATCGGCAGGGCCATGTACGCCGCCTGCAACGCCGGAAACATGCCAAGCTGCGGCGCGACGATGAAGAGCGCTACGTACATGCCCAGCGCGAAGAGCGAGCCGTGCGCGAGGTTGATGGTCTCCATCACCCCCACGATCAGCATGAAGCCCAGCGCGATCAGCGCGAACAGGAGCCCGAGCGAGACGCCGTTGACCAGATGCGGGACGAGCTGCGTGAGCATTTCTTTTCAGACGTCGTAGCTCGGCGTGGCGTCGTAGCTCTCGAGCTTGCAGGTGCCTTGCGCTTGCGTGTCCATCACGTCTTTCGGATTGGCCTGCGTGATGATCTTGAAGATGTCGTCCTTCTCCACCGGCTTGTCGTTGTACTTCGCCATGTAGATGGTCTGCTGGCACTGGTGCGTGACGGGGTCCATCCAGGCGTCGAAGTGCTGCAGCCGGTCCACCGCCTTCATCTGCCGGCCTTCGAGTTTCTTGATGACCGCGATGTTCTGCGTCGTGCCGGCTTCCTCGGTGCAGCGCAGCAGCTCGCGCGTCGCCATGTAAGTGTTGTGATAGACGTTGCCGGGAACGCGGATCGCAACGCCCGGGTACTGCTTCTGGTAGGCGGCGACGAACTCCTTCACGCCCGGCAGGTCGAGCCGGTAGTACCAGGTGGTGCCGAAGACGCCGAAGATCGCGTCGGGGCCGAGGCCATAGACGTCGGGCCAGTCCTGCTGGTTGTTGATCCAGGCCATCGATTCGTTGAGCTTGAGCTGCACCACCTGCTGGCGCAGCGCCTTGATGTCGTCTCCGCCGACCGCGGTGGCCACCACGTTGGGCTTGAGTTGTTGAAGCTTCAGCAGATAGGAAGAGAAGTCGCGCGTGTTCTGCGGAATCAACAGCTCGTCGATGATCTTGCCGCCGTTGGCCTCGACGATGTCGCGCGTGGCCTTCGAGGTCGTGTGGCCCCAGACGTAGTCGTTGGTCAGCAGCACCCAGTTGCGGCCGTTCGCCGTGATCGCGTTCTTGACGATCGCGTTGGAGAAATTGGTGCCGTTGCCGTCCCAGACGAACTTGGTGCGGTGGCAGTCCTTGCCGGCCTCGGTAGGTGAGCTGGAGTTGGTGTTGAGGAAGACGGTGCCGTACTTCTGCGCCACCTGCGAGATCGCGTTCGACACGCCCGAGTGCACCGCGCCGATCAGGAAGGCGGCCTCGTTGCGCGTGATCATGCGTTCGGCGATGCGCGAGCCTGTCGCGGGGGTGGTCTCGGTGTCCATGTGGATCGCCTCGATGCGCCGGCCGAGCACGCCACCCTTGTCGTTGAACTCCTTGATCGCCATCATCGCGCCCAGCCGCTCCTCGCCGCCGGAGGCTGCGTACATGCCGGAGGTGTCCATCGTGAGCCCGATCACCAGCGGCTTCTTCTGCGCCGACTGGGCCCAGACGCGGTTGTGCTTCCACGGCCCCATGAACGGGGCGACGCCGTAGAGACCGGCGCCCGCGAGCGCGAGGCCGGCGCCCTTGAGAAGCTTGCGGCGGGAATCCGATGGGTTGTCTGTCTTGCGCATGGTGTTTGTCTCCTGCAGTTGGTATGGACTAGCGCGGAACGATCTTCACGTCGTTGATCTTTTCCTGGGCCTCGAAGAGCGAGGCGATCAGCTTGTCGCCGAAGCCCAGGTTCACGGCCTGGACCAGGCTCTGGTGCGTGGCCTCGCCCATGAAGCTCGACACGGGCAGGGCCTCGGCCAGGTGGGTGTAGTAGCGCAGGTCCTTCTGCGCATTGGCGATACCGAACTTGAAGCCGTCGACGGAGCCATCGACCAGCGTCTTGGCGGTCATCATCTGGAAGATGCCGCAGTTGACGCCGCCGACCGACACCACGTCGTAGAGGCGCTTCAGGTCCAGCCCCGACTTGGCGGCGACAGCGAAGGCCTCGGCGATGCAGCTCGCGAAGCTCATGGCCATCATGTTGTTCACCAGCTTGAGCACGTGGCCATGGCCCGGCGGGCCGACGTGGAAGATGTTCTCGCAGAAGGCCTTGAGCACGGGCTCGATGGCCGCGAAGTCCTCGGCGTCGGCGCCGACCATGGTGTTGAGCCGGCCTTCCTCGGCTTCCTTCGGCGTGCGCGCCAGTGGCGCATCGATGAAGTTCACCCCCTTGGCCGCAAAGTCGGCGCGGATTCGCGCGCTCGACGATGGCTCGGCCGTGGAGCAGTCGACCACTCGCAGTCCCGGTCGTGCGGCGTCGAGAAGGCCGTCGGCACCGTAGACGATCTCCTCCACCTGCGGCGACCCGGTGACGCAGATGAAGACGACGTCGACATCGGTCGCCGTGGCCGCGTGCGTGTCGGCCTCGGTGGCGCCAGCGGCCAGCAGGTCCTCGAGGTTGGTGCGGTTGCGGTGCGCCTTGAGCTTGACCGGAAAGCCCTTCGCGAGCAGGTTCCTGGCCATGCCGTGCCCCATCATGCCGATGCCGATGAAGCCGATCCTTGCGGTGGTCATGGGATGTTCCTTGGAAAGTTTCAAACGAGACTGGTGGTGTGGCCGGCCCGGGCGTCGCGCCAGAGCCGGATGAGCCCGGCGTAACGGGCGCCGACGTCGTCGATGACCTGCGCGTCGTCGAGCCGGCGCGCGAACCATCCGGCGGCGGCATCCGCGAAGATCGAGCGGCCGACCGCGAAACCGCGACAGATCGCATGGGGCGCAGCCGCTTCGAATCCCTGCCGCAACACTTCTTCGCTGGCTTCCAGGCCCAGCAGCAACACACCGCGGCAGTGCGGGTCGTGATCCTGGACCACGGCGGCGATGCGCTCCCAGGCTTCGGCCGATGCGGAGGGTGGGAGCTTCCACCAGTCGGGACGAATGCCGGCCTCGTAGATCTGGCCCAAGGCCCGCGCCAGCGTGTCGTCGTCGGCGGGCATGTCGCGCGGCGGAATGACCTCGACCAGGAATTCGTGAAAGGTCGCGACGCTCGCGGCCTGCAGTTCGGTGAGGCGCGCCAGTTGCGTGGCGCGCAGTGCAGCTGGATCGTCCGGATGCCAGGCCACCAGGCATTTGGCGACATGCTCGGCCGGCCAGTTGCGCATCTCCAGCATCAGCGGCTGCGCCGGCTCGAAGGCCAGGGGCCGCGAGCCAGGCAGTTCGACCGGCCGCGCGACCCACCAGCCCTTGCCGGTGAGGGCCGGCAGGATGTCGAAACCGAAGCGGGCGTCGAGGATCATCCCGGCGTCGAGGTCGCGATCGGCTTCAGCCCGAGCGACGCGGCGTGCGGCCTCGGCCACCAGGGATTTGAAAGCCTCGATGCGCTCGCGGCCGCCGCCATGCCGCGCGGCGAGTTCGTCGAGCTGGACCCGATGGTCGAAGGCCAGAATGCAGAGCTCTTTCCAGCGGCGGGTGCGGGTGCTGACGCGGTGCAGATGCTCCAGGTCCACGTCCTCACGCAGCCGCCGCGTTCGAGAGCCGACCGCCAGGAAATGCTGCAGTTCTGTCCAGCTCGGCATCGCCGGCGCGCAGCCATGGCGCGACACCACGAGTGCGCCGCAGGCGTTGGCGTAGGTGCAGCAGCGTTCCAGCGCCTCGTCCTTGAGCCAGCCTCGGAGGAATCCCGCCATGAAGGCGTCGCCGGCGCCGAGCACGTTGAAGACATCGACGGGGAAGCCCGGACCCCGCAGGCCGTCCTCGATCCGCTCGGGGATGGCGCCGTCGAATACCACGCAGCCCATGGGACCGCGCTTCACCACGATCGTGCCGGCCGTGAGCGAGCGAAGGCGGCGGATGGCCGTCAGAGTGTCCGAGCTGCCGCCCGCGATGTGGATTTCCTCTTCGGTTCCCACCACCAGATCGCACGACGGAATCACCGTCTGGAAATGCGCGCTGACCTGCTCCGAGGGCACGAAGCGTTGCTCGCCCATGCCGGGACTGGTCAGTCCCCAGAGCACGGGGCGGTAGTCGATGTCGAGCACCACGCGCGTCCCACTCGCTTTCGCTTGCCGAATTGCCGTGCGGCAGGCCTGGTAGGTGTGCGGCTGCGACAGGTGCGTGCCGGAGAGCAGCAGGGCGGTCGCAGAGGCGATGAAGCCGGGGGTGATATCGGCTTCGTCGATCGCCATGTCGGCACAGTTGTCGCGGTAGAAGACGAGAGGGAAGGTCTCGCGGTCCTGGATGCCGAGGAACACCAGCGCCGTGAGCCGCTTCGGATCGGTCTTTGCATGGCTCACGTCCACGCCCTCTGCCGCCAGCGTCTCGCGCACGAAGCGTCCGTTGTGCTCGTCGCCGACCCGCGTGAGCATCGCGGGCTTGAGCCCCAGACGTGCCACGCCGACTGCCGTATTGGCCGGCGACCCGCCCAGGTACTTGGTGAAGCTCAGCATGTCTTCCAACCGGCCGCCGATCTGCTCCCCATAGAGGTCGACCGCGGCCCGCCCCATGCAGATGACATCGAAAGGTCTTGTCATGACAGCTTCTAGGCTGCGGGCGTCTTGCGGGCCCGCGGGTGGCTGGCCTGCTCGGCCAGGAGATGTCCGGTGCTGACGACCAGTGCCTGCGCGAGGCACAACGGCGCTACCAGGGAACGGAACGGTTTCGATGAATCGTCGGCCAGCTCGAAGCAGACCGTGGCCGACGCCTTCAGCGGCGACAGCGGCCCATCGGTGATCGCGATCACCGCCGTGCCGCGCTCGCTCGCCGCCTGCGCCGCGTCGAGCACCTCCGGCGAGTAGTTGCGAAAGCTGGCGACCAGCAGCACATCGCCTGGCGCCACTGCGCGCAGGCTCTCGCGCAGCATGCCGCCGGCACCGTCGAGCAGGTGCGTGCGCAGTTCGAGCTGGCTCAACGCGTAGGCAAGGTAGCCGGCGACCGGAAAGGCCCGGCGCTGCGCGAGCACGTGGATGTGCGGCGCGCTGGCAATCAGCTTGACGGCCTGCGTGAGGTCCGCCTCATGGATCATCTCTTCGAGCTGGCCCAGCTCGCCGACAGAGTCCATCGCCAGTTGATGCAGCACGCTGCCCGGCGCGCGCGCGCCGTTGGTCTGCTTGCGGCGCATCTCCACGATGCGTTCGCGGTAGCTCGACGAGCGCTCCACCAGATGGCCGCGAAAGACCTGCTGCATCTCGGAGAAACCGCCATAGCCCACCGCGTTGGCGAAGCGGATCATGGCGGACGGCTGGACCTCGGCGGCTTCGGCAATGGCGGCCACCGTGCCCAGCGCGAGATCGTCCGGACGCTCCAGGGCGTGGCGGGCGATGCGCTGCAGCTGCTTCGACATACCGGGGTAGGCCTGCGCGATCCGGTTCTTCAGTTGCTCGTAGGTGGCGATCGGGTCCATGGCGAAAAAAATAGAATGAATATTCTTGAACGTTTCGATATTAGAACGTACATTCTGTTTTGTCCAACGTCAAATTTCAAGAATCTGGAGACAAGTCGTTCATGCAACTCGCTGCTGGTCGCGCCGCACTGTTTCCTGCGCCCATGGTCTTGCTACTGGCCTTCCTGGTGTCCACGCCGCTGTGGATTGCGCAGGTGGGGCTCTATCAGTACCTGGCGCTCGAAATCATGATCTGGATGATGTTCGCGCTGGGCTACAACCTCCTGCTCGGTTTCACGGGGTTGCCGTCCTTCGGGCACGGGGCCTACTTCGGCATCGGCGCCTACGCCTTCGGCCTGCTGCAACTCAAGGTGTGGCCCAACCTGTGGTTCGACCTGTTCGGCGCGGTGCTGATCGCTGCCAGCCTGGGCGCGCTGGTCGCACTGTTCATATCGCACCGGCGCGGCATCTACTACGCGCTCCTCACCATCGCTTTCGGGCAGGTGTTCTGGTTCGTCGCCAACAAGTGGCACTCGATGACGGGTGGTGAAGATGGCCTGCTCAATATCCGTCGACTGCCGGTGGACCTGGGCTTCGCATCCTTCAGCCTTGCAAGCAACAACGCGCTGTTCTATTTCTGCCTTGCCGTCTTCGCCGTGGTGCTCGTGGCGCTGTGGCGGGTGGTCCATTCGCCGCTGGGACGCGTGCTGAGCGCGATCAAGCAGAACGAGACGAGGGCCGCTTTCGTGGGCTACAACGTCTGGCTCTACAAGTGGCTGGCCTTCACCTTGTCGGCTGGTGTGGCGGGCCTCTCGGGCGCGCTGTTCGCCATGGCGCAGCAATCGGCCTATCCCAACGTGATGAGCCTGCACAACTCGGGCTTCGTCGTGATGATGGTGCTGGTGGGCGGCGGCCTCGTCAGCTTCTGGGGGCCGGTGATCGGCGCGGCCTTCTTCATCCTCGCGCGCGACTTGCTGGGTGTCTACACCGAGACGTGGCTGCTCTGGTATGGCCTCATCTTCATGGCGATGGTGATCTTCAAGCCCGATGGCATCGCCGGGATCTGGCAGGCATGGCGACATCGGCCGTCGGCCGGCCGGCGGGTGTTGGCGGCCACGGCGGCGGTGCCGGTGGCATTGGTTCAGCGAGGTGCAGATGAAGCTGTTTGAAGCAACAGGACTGTCCAAGCGGTTCGGCGATCAGGTGGTGCTCGAAGACATCACGCTGGACTGCGAGGAGGGTGAACTCGTCGGCATCATGGGGCCGAACGGCGCGGGCAAGACGACCTGCTTCAACGTGCTCACGGGCCGCTTCAAGCCTGACCGGGGCACCGTGCGCTTCGCGGGCGAGGACATCACCGGACTCGCACCGCGCGAGATCGCACGCAGGGGCATCTCGCGTTCCTTCCAGATCATGAATCTGTTCGACGACTACTCGGCTCTGGACAACGTGCTGATTGCGACGCCGCACGTGCGCAAGCAAGGCTTCAATCCGTGGCGCGACCTGGGCGCGGACAGCACCGCGCAGGACCTCGCCGCAACGGTGCTCGACAGCGTGGGTCTCGCGGGCAAGAAGCGCTCGCAGGCCAAGAGCCTGTCGTATGGCGAACGCCGGGCGCTGGAGATCGGCGTCGCGCTCGCGGCCGAGCCACGCATGCTCTTCCTCGACGAACCGACGGCAGGACTCGGTGCGGAGGGCACGGCGCGCCTGGCGGAACTGGTGGCGCGCTTGAGGAAACGACTGACGATCATGATCATCGAGCACGACATGAAGTTTCTCTTCGGGCTGGCCGACCGAATCTCGGTGATCCACTGGGGCCAGGTCATTGCGCAGGGCACGCCGGATGCGTTGCGGCAGAACGAGTGGGTCGCGCGCTCCAATCTGGGGACGCTCGCATGAGCGCGGTCGCCATCTCGCGCGCGCAGCCGTCTGCGGAAGCAGGGCAGGCTGCGCTGCTTTCCATCGACCATATCGACACCTACTACGGCGAGACGCAGGCGCTGTTCGATGTTTCGCTGCGCGTCGGCGCGGGCGAGGTGGTTGCGTTGCTCGGCCCGAATGGCGCGGGCAAGACCACCACGCTGCGCTCGATCCTCGGCCTGACGCCGCCCGGTGTCGGCACGGTCCATTTCGACGGCCGAGACATCACACGGGCGTCCACCCACGAGATCGCCCGCTGCGGCGTCGGCTGGGTGCCCGACGACCGACGCATCTTCCCGACGCTCACGGTCGCGCGCAACCTCGCGATCGCGCGCAAGAAGTCCCGATTCCGCGCATGGAGCGAGAAGGAGTGCTTCGAGATCTTCAGCGCGCTCGAGTACCTCATGCACCGTGAATGCGAAAACCTCTCCGGTGGCGAGATGCAGATGGTCGCCATCTCTCGCGCCTTGCTCGGGTCGCCGGGGCTCGTGCTGTTCGACGAGCCGAGCCAGGGGCTCGCGCCGAAGGTGGTGCAAGACGTGATGAGGACGATCACGCGTCTCAAGGCCGAAGGCGTCGCGGTGCTGGTCGTCGAGCAGAACGTGCAGAGCGCGCTGGACGTCGCGGACCGCGTGTATGTGATGAACCTGGGCAGCATCGTCCACGAAGGCCCGGCCGATGCGCTGCGGCGCGACGCGACGCTGCGGCGCCAACTGCTGGGAGTGTGAAGACGATGAGTGCACCGCTTCTCCGCGTCGTACAGGTCGGCAAGCAATACACCCGCGGCCTGATTCGGCCGCAGGTCACGTTCTCGCTTGCGGCCGATTTCGAGGTCGCCGAGCCCACCGTGGTGGGCGTGCTCGGTCCCAACGGCTCGGGCAAGACGACGCTGTTCGAACTCATGACCGGCAGCAACCTGCCTGACGCCGGCCACGTGCTGGTCAACGGGCAGGACATCCACCGCGTGCGAACGCGCGAGCGCGACCGGCTGGCGATCCACTACCACCAGTCCTACCAGGTACGCTCGTTCCAGCGCACGCGGCCGAACTTCATGCTCGAACATTCGCTCAGCGATTCACCGCTGGTGCATCTGTTCGACGAGCCTCAGTTCAACACGCAGGACGGCTACATCGGCTTCATGCTGGAGTTCTTCAAGAAGCTGCGGGGAGCAGGGCGCGTGGTGTTCCTCTGCCTGCATCCGAACGAGCCGTATCACATCGACATCCTGCGCGAGAGCTGCGAGCGATTCATCTTCGTGCAGAAAGGCGTGGTGACGCAGGTGCCGAGTTTCGCGGCGCTCATGGGCGACGACCGCGTGCGTGGCTACCTCGGCGCACTCGCGCCGGTGCGCGAGCGATAGCTCGGTTAGAGCACGAACTGCGTCACCGTGATGTAGTGGCAGAGCGTGCCGCCGAGCACGAACATGTGCCAGGTCCCATGCGCGTGACGCCACCCCCGGGGATTGCGGTAGAAGACCGTGCCCGCCGAATAGAGCGCAGCGCCGACCATCAGCCAGGCCAGCCCTTCGCTGTCGAGCCGCATGATGAGCGGCGCGCCGACCAGGACGCCGAGCCAGCCCATGCCCATGTAGAGCAGCAACGATGTCTTCGGTGGCTCGGCGGGGCGCAGCTCGCGACCGATGCCGAAGATCGCCGCGCCCCAGATCGCGGCCAGCAGCGCCCACCCCCATGCGCCCTGCAGCGTGACCAGCGCAAAGGGCGTGTAGCTGCCCGCAATGAGCAGGTAGATCGCGCAGTGGTCCATCCGTTGCCAGAACAGCTTCATGCGACCGCGAGTGCTGTGGAAGAGCGTCGACGCCGCATAGAGCGTCATCATCGAGATCGCGAACACCAGAGCGCTGGCCATCTTCGCCGGATCGCCGTCCGGCATCGTCTTTGCGATCAATACGGCCGAGCCTGCCGTCGCCAGCAGCAGCCCGAGCAAGTGGCTGTATCCGTTGAAGCGTTCGCCGTGGTACATGGTGGCCGCCGAGTCATGTGGATAGAAGGTGTCTAGTGGGCCGAAGCATTGCTGCAGCCTGATGACATGAGACACGACTCCGCGTCGCCGCGCATCAACCGTTGGTGCTGGCGAATCGGCCAGCGCGCGGCACCTGCCTCTGTCCATCGACAGACCGTGTGCGTATGCACTCCGGTCATCGGCGAGGTCAGCGTCGGTCGCGATAGACCATCATCAGTTGACTTGCCGAGAACTTTTGCTCACTTCCGACCGGATCGGCGTCTTCGTCTTCATCGCCGGGCCCGCTGGAGCGGAGGGTGTGATGCGGTGTCGCTTCGACCTCCGTCGGGAAACGAAACGCGCTGAGATGGCGCGCCAGGGAGGGCTCGAAGTCGGACTGGGGCATGGCGAGCGGCATGGTGGATTCTCCTGTTGCCTTTGCCACTACCGTGGATGCGTCGGCCCGCTGCGGGTGTAGGCGCCTGGCGCCGCGCAGCGACGCTTCGGCTGATTTGCGGCTTCGTGCGGTCCTACGAAATCGCCTTCTTGTCCGCGATGTCGTACAGCGCTTTGCGCCAAACGGCCGAGTGAAGTGAAATCGTGAACTGCTGCCCACAAGTACAGGAGACCTCATGCCAGCGTTCAACACCGTTCTCATCGACAGGGACGCCCAGCATCCGCGCATCGCACGGCTGCTGCTCAACCGCCCCGACAAGCTCAATGCCATCGGCAACACGACGCCCTCGGACATCCGGCGCGCGGTCGAATGGGCGCAAGCCGATGACGAAGTACACGTCATCGTCGTCGAGGGCGTCGGCCGGGCTTTCTGCGCCGGCTACGACCTGAGTGAATACGCCGAGGGCAAGGACCTCGAAGGCAGTTCCGACCATCCCTGCCGCCAGGAAAAGACACCTTGGGACCCGATGCTCGACTACGCCGCGATGAAGGCCAACACCGACGACTTCATGTCGCTGTGGCGCTGCACCAAGCCCACCATCGCAAAGGTGCACGGCTACGCGGTGGCCGGCGGCAGCGACATCGCCCTGTGTTGTGATCTGCTGGTGATGGCGGACGACGCGCAGATCGGCTACATGCCCACGCGCGTCTGGGGCTGCCCGACGACCGCGATGTGGACCTACCGCCTCGGCGCGCTGCGTGCCAAGCAGCTCATGTTCACCGGCGACACCATCACCGGAAAGCAAGCCGCCGAATGGGGGCTTGCCAACTTCTCGACGCCCGCCGGGCAACTCGACGAAGCCACGCTGCAACTGGCGCTGCGCATCGCGGGCGTGCCGCGCTCGCAGCTGATGATGCACAAGCTCGTCGTCAACCAGGTCTGGCACTCGATGGGGCTGGAGCAGTCGCAGATGTTCGCGACCGTGTTCGACGGCATCACGCGCCACAACCCCGAGGGAATGTGGTTCCGCCGCCATGCGGAGGTGGAGGGCTTCAAGAGCGCCGTTGAATGGCGCGACAGCGGCAGGGCGATTCCCGAGGGGGACGAAGCCAGGGCGCTGGTGAAGGATCTCGAAGCGCGGCTGGCCCGGGCCAGGGCCGCGCTCGACGGTGCGTAGGTCAGCAGCAGCGAGCGCCGCCCTTGCCGTACCGGCGCTCGATCACCCGTGCGCAGTATTCGCTGCGCGACAACACGGGCGCGCCCGGATGCAATCCCGCTGCATGCGCGAGGTAGCGCTCATAGTCCGGCATGCCGAAGACCTGGCGGCACACGGAACAGATGCTTCGGATGTTCTGGCCCAGCCAGCGTTGTGCACCGGCTTCGCGTTCGTCGCTCATGGCAAGGCTCCCTGTGCGCCGGTCAGTGGCGGAATCTCCTGGGCGGTCGGCTTGGCCTGCTTCAGCGCCTGCATGCAGATCTTCGCCGCGAAGATGCACATCGCGACCACCAGCAGCACGAAGAAGCCGCAGACGAACGCATCGAGGTAGTTGTTGAAGGCAACGCGCTGCATTTCCTCGATCGACTTGGCCGGCGCGATCACCTTGCCTTGCGCGGCCGCATCGCCGAACTTGTGCGCCAGTGCAAGGAAGCCGATGGCAGGGTCGGGATGGAAGATCTTCTGCACGCCCGCCGTCAGCGTGGTGACGAGCAGCCAGGCCGTGGGCACCAGCGTGACCCACACGTAGCGCTGGCGCTTCATCTTCACGAGCACGCTGGTGCAGAGCAGCAGGGCGATGCCGGCCAGCATCTGGTTGCCCACGCCGAAGAGTTGCCAGAGCGTGTTGATGCCGCCGAGCGGATCCACCACGCCCTGGTACAGGAAATAGCCCCACATTGCGACGCACAGCGCGGTGGCGATGAGGTTGGCGGGCAGAAATTCCGTGTTGCCCAGCGGCTTGTACACGTGGCCCAGCATGTCCTGGATCATGAAACGGCCCACGCGCGTGCCCGCATCGACCGCGGTCAGGATGAACAGCGCCTCGAACAGGATCGCGAAGTGATACCAGAACGCCTCCATCGACTTGCCGCCGAAGGCCTGCCCGAGGATCTGCGCCATGCCCACCGCCAGCGTCGGTGCGCCGCCGGCGCGCGAGAGGATGCTGGTCTCGCCGATGTCCTTGGCCGTTTGCGTGATCAGTTCCGGCGTGATGACGAAGCCCCACCCTGAGATCACCTGCGCCGCGCTGGCAGCCGTCGTGCCGATGACCGCGGCCGGCGCGTTCATCGCGAAGTAGATGCCCGGATCCAGCACGCTCGCGGCCGTGAGCGCCATCACCGCGACAAAGGATTCGGCCAGCATGCCGCCGAAGCCGATGAAGCGCATGTGTGATTCCTTCTCGACCATCTTGGGCGTCGTACCCGAGGAGATCAGTGCATGGAAGCCCGATACCGATCCGCAGGCGATGGTGATGAAGAGAAACGGAAAGAGTTTGCCCGAGAACACCGGTCCGGTGCCATCGATGAAGCGCGTGGTCGCCGGCATTGCCAGCATGGGTGCGACGTAGTAGATGCCGAGCGCCAGCGCGACGATCGTGCCGATCTTCAGGAAGGTGCTCAGGTAGTCGCGCGGCGCCAGCATCAGCCACACGGGCAGGCTGGCGGCGATCGCGCCGTAGATGATCAGCGCCCAGGCAAGCTGCGGGCCGGTGAGCGTGAACAAGGGCGCCCAGGTCGGGCTTTCGGCGACCGCACGCCCGAGAAAGATCGACAGCAGGAGCAGCACCACACCGAAGGCCGAGGCTTCGCCGACCTGTCCGGGGCGGATGATGCGCATGTAGATGCCCATCAGCAGCGCGATCGGGATGGTCGCGAAGATGGTGAAGAGGCCCCACGGGCTTCCGGTCAGCGCCTTGACGACGATCAGCGCCAGCACCGCGAGGATGATGATCATGATCGCCAGCACGCCCACCAGCGCCAGCGTGCCGGGGATGGGGCCCAGCTCCATCTTGATCATTTCGCCGAGCGATTTGCCGTCGCGCCGCACGGACGCGAAGAGCACGATGAAATCCTGCACGGCGCCGGCCAGCACCACTCCTGAGAGGATCCACAGCGTTCCAGGCAGGTAGCCCATCTGCGCGGCGAGCACCGGGCCGACCAGCGGACCGGCGCCAGCGATGGCGGCGAAATGGTGGCCGTAGAGCACCCATTTGTTCGTCGGAACGTAGTCCATGCCGTCGTTGTGGCGGATGGCCGGCGTGGGGCGCGAGTCGTCCAGACGCAGAACTTTGTCGGCGATGAACTTGCTGTAGAAGCGGTAGGCGATGAAGTAGACGCAGAGCGCCGCGGTCACCAGCCAGACCGCATTGACGCTTTCGCCGCGCCCCAGCGCCAGCGCGCCGAAGGAGATGGCCCCCACGATGGCCACCGCCGGCCACAGCAAGAGGGATGTGAGCTTGTTCATGGCGCCGCTCCTCTCAAAAAGAACAGGTCCGGGCCGAGCGGACGTCAGACGACTCCTTGGGCGGTCGCCATCATCCTGCCGCGGCGTCCCGCGCGCAAGGCGAAGGAGCGTCCGGCCTGCAACCGGGCGAAATGACTACCGCCTAAGCGATATAGACCTACACACCCACAAGGTAATACATAAGTAGTCTGGAAAGGAACACTCAGGGAGCCGTCGTGCAACGATTGAGAAAAGGCGAAATGACACGGCTGCACCGCGCGGTCGTCATGAGCCGTCTCGCAGTCGACGCGGCACGCGGAGAACTCATCGAGGCGCTGGGCGACTGGATGTGCGGGAGCGACAAGCCGCCGCCGAGTCCCGAGGAGATCGCGGAGCTGGCCCGCCTTGTCGAGACACAGGAACAGGCCGAGGCAAACTACGCGCGGTGTATCGCCGCGCTGTCCGACGAGTGGGTCTCGCACGCGCGCCGCAAGGCCGGCTGAGCGTCAGGCGCGCTTCAGAAGGATCCGAAGGCTGTACCGAGCGCGATCACGGCGATCAGCGCGATCAGCGCGCCGACGATGCCCACCATCACGATGTCGAAATAGCTTTCGCGGTGACCCGTGCCACACACCGCAAGCAGGGTGACGACCGCGCCGTTGTGCGGCAGGCTGTCGAGTGTGCCCGCGCCGATCACCGCCACGCGGTGCATCAGGGCCGGGTCGATTCCGGCCGTCGCGGCCAACTGCATGTAGGTGGCGCCCAGCGCATCGAGCGCGATCGTCAAGCCGCCCGAGGCCGATCCGGTCAGCGCAGCCAGGATGTTGGTCGACAGCGCCAGCGACACCAGAGGGCCGCCGCCGATGCCAAGCACCCAGTCGCGCACCATCTCGAAGGCCGGCATGGCGGCGACCACCGCGCCGAAGCCCACCAGGCTGGCCACGCACACGACCGGCAGCACCGAGGCGTTCGCACCCGCGTCGACCGTTGCGCGCAGCGAAGGCAGGCGTTTCCAATTCAAGACCACCAACAGGACGATGGCAGCAGTCAGCGCGACAAGCACCGCCCAGACGCCGCCCACGTTCGCAAGAGTGATGCCGCCGAACCGTGGCTCTTCGAGGTAGCTCGTGTCCAGGCTTGGCAGCACCACGAGTGCCATCAGAAGATTCACGAGGACGACCACGACCAGCGGCAGTAGCGCGACCACGATGCCCGGCTGGCCAGCGCCATGCTGGCCATGGGTGATTTCGGCCGGGTCGAAGCTGCCGGAAGTCGTCGCGCGTTCGCGCACCACCGGGTCTTCCGCGGCGCTCACGTGCTTGTCGACCGCAACGGGGGCGTAACTTTCGCCGGACCGGCGTGCGCCGCCCTCGGCGCGGCGCAGCCACCACATGCCGAAGCCGAGCATGATGGCCGCCGCGATCACGCCGAGCCCGGGTGCGGCGAAGGCTGTGGTGCCGAAGAAGGGCATCGGGATCGCGTTCTGGATGGCCGGCGTGCCCGGCAGCGCGGACATCGTGAAGGTCGACGTGCCCAGTGCAATGGCCGCTGGCATCAGGCGCGCCGGAATGTCCGCTGCGCGGAACAGCGCGTGCGCCATGGGCGCGAGTACGAAGAAGGCGACGAAGAGACTTACCCCGCCGTAGGTCACGAGCGCACCAGCGAGCACCACCGCGAGCATCGCGCGCTTGGGGCCGAGCTTTTCGGTCATGAAGCGCGCGATCGTCTGCACCGAGCCGCTGTCGTCCATCAGCTTGCCGAAGACCGCGCCGAGCAGGAAGAGCGGGAAGAACTGCGCCAGGAAGCCGGCGGCCGAGCTCATGAAGGTTTGCGTCCAGTGCGCGAGCAGCGGCTCGCTCGCGAAGAGCGCCGCGATCAGCGCCGCGGCAGGCGCCAGGACGAGCACGCTCCAGCCGCGGTAGGAGAGCCAGATGAGCAGGCCGAGGCCTACGAAGATGCCTGCGAGTCCCATGGCTCAGACTCCTTCCAGCAAGGCGTCGAGATCGAGCGTCGAACGCTTGCCGATGTCGCCTGCGTGCGCATCGATGAACGCGCTCGCGGTGTGCCGTCCTTCGTCGCGCAGTTTGCACAGGAAGGCCCACTCCGTGATCATCTTCGACGAATAGCCGAGCTCAAGCATGGCCTCCGTGGCGATGCGATGGATGCGCATGCGCGCCCAGGCAGCGCCTTCGCCGCGGCCGGGGTCCGCCACCTGATGCAGCAGGGCGATCATGCGAAGTTCCTTCAACAGCGGCGAGTTGAACGAGATCTCGTTGAGCCGGTTCGTGATGTCCTGCGCGCTGCGCGGCACGCCCGGACGCTCGACCGGATTGATCTGCACGAGGATGGTGTCGCTCGACTGGCACTCGCGGATCAGCGGCGTCATCGTCGGATTGCCGGCGTATCCGCCGTCCCAGTAGGGATCGCCGTCGATTTCGACCGCATGGAACATGGTCGGCAGGCAGGCCGATGCCAGCAGAACGTCAGGGCCAATCTCGGCATTGCGGAACACGCGCCCTCTGCCGGTGCGCACATTGGTCGCCGTCACGAAGAGCTTGATCGGCGAGGAGGCGAGGCGCTCGAAGTCGATCAGGTCGGCCAGGATGCCGCGCAGCGGGTTCATGCCTTGCGGATTGAGGTCGTAGGGCGACCACAGGCGCGTCGCCATCTCGATCGCCACGAAGGCCGGCGAGCTATCGAGCGACCAGGTCCCGGTCATCATCTCCGTCCAGCCGCGTCGGAAGGGGCTGTAGCGGGCCGCATCGGAGACGCCGCGCCAGAAGTTCTCCAGGGCTTCGCGTGCGCCCTCGGGGCCGCCTGCGGCGTGACCGCAGGCGAGTACGGCCGCATTCATCGCGCCGGCCGAAGTGCCCGAGATGCCGTCGAGGCGCACCCAGGGTTCTTCCAGCAGGCGGTCGAGCACGCCCCAGGTGAAGGCGCCATGGGAGCCGCCGCCTTGCAGTGCAAGGTCGATAGGTAGAGTTTTCATTGGTTCCTCCAAATCTGCAGCGAAGTCCGCCGCCGAACTGCATGTCCTCGCAAGGATCTGCCCTCGCAAGGATCGTGCGTGGTTTGCGTCACCTGCACGAGAACACGAAATCGAACCGAACGTCAATTGGCACAAGGTGCAAGGTAGTCCCGGACTGCAACGGCGCGTACTTTCTTGCCCATCGCCATCTTTGAGGCGACATTAGCGATTCAACAACAGCCTTGGCTCGGCCCGGGTCGCTCGCCTGCTCCAGTGCCGGTCGTCCGACCCTCCGAAGCAGGAGGAGCGCGGTCTTATGGGTTTGCATCTCGTCGGAACGTGGCCTCGCGTGTGCAGTGCGGCGCTTGCACTTGCATTGCTTGTTGCATGCTCGAGGAAGGAGCCGGAGAAGCCACCCCCGCAGGCGATCGACGTATCGGTGCAGGTCGTCAAGGCGCAGACCGTGCCCGTCACTTTCGAATTCGTGGGCCAGACCGAGAGCTCGCAGCAGGTCGAGATTCGTGCGCGCGTCTCGGGGTTTCTCGAAAGACGCGTCTACACCGAAGGCGCTTTCGTTCAGCCGGGCCAGGTGCTCTTCCTCATGGATGCCAAGCCCTTCGAAGCCAGCCTGAAGGCGGCGCGCGGAGAGCTGGCTCAGCAGCAGGCACGCCTCAACACCGCGCGCGCCAATCTTGCGCGCGTGAAACCACTCGTCACGGACAACGCACTGGCGGCCAAGGACCTCGACGATGCCACGGGGCAAGAGCAGGCCGCGGCGGCCGCCGTCGAGTCCGCCGCGGCGAAGGTCACCGATGCGCAGTTGAACCTCAGCTACGTCACGATCACGTCGCCCGTCGCGGGCCAGTCGTCGTTCGCCAAGGTGCAGGACGGTGCTTATGTGAGTTCGGCTAACAGCCTGCTGACCTATGTGGCCAAGCTCGACCCGATGCGGGTCAACTTCAGCCTCTCGGAGAACGAATCGCTGCGCAGGCAGGACGAGGTCGCGAAGGGAACGCTGATCAAGGCGCCACACGACGACTACACGGTCGAGATCGTCCTCGCAGACGGCACGAGTTTTCCGGCGCAAGGGCGCATCACCTTTGCGGATGCGTCGTACAGCCAGGAGACCGGCACTTTCCTTCTGCGCGCGGAGGTGCCCAATCCCAAGGGAGACCTGAAGCCGGGACAGTTCGTGCGCGTCAAGGTCCACGGCTTCACGCGGCCGAATTCGATCGTCGTGCCGCAGCGGGCCGTGCAGCAAAGTCCGCGCGGCGAATTCGTCTGGACGGTCGATGGCGAAGGCAAGGCCAGCCAACGTCCCATCCAGGTCGGCGACTGGATGGGCGATCAATGGCTCGTGACCGGCGGGCTCAAGGATGGGGAGCGGGTGGTGGTCGACGGATTCATGCGGCTGGGGCCAGGCGCGGTCGTTCGCGCCAAGGAAGTGCCCGCGGCGTCACTGCCGGCGAGCGGCATCGCGCAGATCACGACGGCGGCGTCTTCCGCATCGGCAGGTGGGGCCGGCGCTGTGGCCGCGCGGCCTTCGTCGGGCAAGGCCGCGGCTCCCACCGCCGCCGCTACCGCTGCCGTCGCTGCCGCTACGGACAAGGATGCCGTGTACTTCGATCGCGGCCGGACTTCGCTGGATGCCACCGGTCACGCGCGTCTCATCGCGGTCGTTGCCGCGTTGAAGGCCAAGCCTGAACTCCGGGTCGAGCTGCATGGCTATGTCGATTCGAGCGGTGACATGACACGCAATGCAGCCTTGGCCAAGCATCGCGCCGAGTCGGTGCGCGATGCGCTGCTGGCGGCCGACGTGCCGCCCGATCGCATCGTGCTGAAGGCGCCGGCCAATATCGTGGGGGGCGATTCGCCCGCGCTGGCACGTCGTGTGGATGTCGTGCTCGCGGGGGCACGATGAAGTTCGCTCACTTCTTCATCGACCGGCCGATCTTCGCGTCGGTCATCTCGGTCATCCTCGTGCTTGCAGGGCTGGTCGCGATGCTGAACCTGCCGATCGCGCAGTTCCCCGACATCACGCCGCCGCAGATCTCGGTCAGCGCCACCTATCCGGGCGCCAGTTCCGAAGTGGTGTCTCAGAACGTGGCGGCGCCGATCGAGCAGCAGGTCAACGGCGCCGATCGCATGATGTACATGAACTCCACGTCGAGTTCGACGGGGAACATGACGCTGTCGGTGTACTTCGAGATCGGCACCGATCCTTCGCTGGCGCAGGTCGACGTGCAGAACCGCGTGAACCTCGCGCTGCCCACGCTGCCTTCGGCCGTGAGCAGCCAGGGCGTCTCGGTCGCGAAGAAATCGCAGGCCTTCATGATGATCGTGGCGATCTATTCGCCCGACGACAGCCAGAACCCGACCTTTCTCGCGAACTACGCCAACATCAACGTGCTTGATGCAATCAAGCGCGTGCCGGGGGCGAACCAGAGTTCGATCTTCGGCTCTCCGGACTATGCGATGCGGCTGTGGCTCAAGCCCGACCGCATGGCCGGCCTCAGCCTGACGGCGACCGACGTGCAGGCCGCGGTGGCCGCGCAGAACCAGCAATACGCCGCCGGCCGCCTCGGCGCGTCGCCCACGACCGCGCCGGTGCAGCAGACCATTCCGGTCGCGACCTCCGGCCGCATGACCGAGCCGTCGCAGTTCGACAACATCATCCTGCGTGCGCAGCAGGGCACGGGCGCGATCGTGCGCGTCAAGGACATCGGCCGCTCGGAACTGGGCGCGAAGGACTACTCGATCCGCTCCAAGTACAACGGCAAGACGGCCACGCTGATCGCCATCTACCAGCAGCCGGGCGCCAATGCGCTGCAGGTCGCCAAGGATGTGAAGGCGCTTCTTCGCGAGCTGAAGCCCACCTTCCCCGACGGCGTGGACTACGACATCGCGCTGGACACGACCGTGTTCGTGCAGGAGTCGATCAACGAAGTGGTGCACACCTTCGTCGAGGCGGTGGTGCTGGTCGTGCTGGTGGTCTTCATCTTCCTGCAGAGCTTTCGCGCCACGCTGGTGCCCATCCTGGCGGTGCCGGTGTCCATCCTCGGCGCTTTCATCGGCATGATGGCGATGGGCTTCTCGATCAACATGCTGACCCTGTTCGGCATGGTGCTGGCCATCGGAATCGTGGTGGATGACGCGATCGTCGTGGTCGAGAACGTCGAGCGCAACATGGCCGAGTTCGGCCTCGGGCCGAAGGAGGCCGCGAAGAAGGCGATGGACGAGGTCAGCGGTCCGGTGGTTGCCATCGTGCTGGTGCTGTGCGCGGTGTTCATTCCGGTGGCCTTCCTCTCGGGCATCACCGGGCAGCTCTACAAGCAGTTCGCCATCACCATTGCGGTGTCGGTGGTGCTGTCGGGCGTCGTCGCGCTGACGCTCTCGCCGGCGCTGGCGGCCATCCTGCTGAAGCCGCCGGAGCCGGGCGAGCACGAGAAGAAGGGCTTCTTCGGTTGGTTCAACCGGCGCTTCGAAAGGCTCACCGAGCGCTACACCTCCACCACGCGGCTGGCCATCCGGCGCGTGGGCATGTCGGTGCTGCTGATCGTCGGGATGATCGCCATCATGCTAGGCCTGTTCAGGCACGTGCCGTCGACCTTCCTGCCGGTGGAAGACCAGGGCTACATCTTCACCGCGGTGATCATGCCGGACGCGGCCAGCCTGGACCGCACCGAAGCGGCAACCGATCGCGCGCAACAATGGTTCAGCAAGCAGGCGGCCGTGCAGTCGGTGGCCTCGGTGCCGGGCTTCAGCCTGATCGACTCGCAGCTCAAGTCCAACGCGGGCGTTCTATTCGTTTCGCTCAAGGGCTTCGCGGAGCGCCAGGCGCCGGCCGACAGGGCCGATGCGCTGATCCGCAGCGCGAGCGCGGAGTTCGCGACCTTCGAGGACTCGGTGATGATCCCGGTCAACCCGCCTTCGATTCCGGGGCTGGGCACGACCGGCGGCTTCGAGTTCTGGGTGCAGAGCGAGGGCGATGCCACGCTGCAGCGCGTCGAGGAGGTGACGCGCGCCATCATTGCGAAGTCGCGCGAGCGGCCCGAGTTGCGCGGCGTGAATTCCACCATCAACACGCGCTCGCGGCAGTTGCTCGTGGATGTGGACCGCGACAAGTCCGAAAGCCTCGGAGTGCCGGTGCAGGACGTGTACTCGACCTTGCAGACGCTCTTCGGCTCGCTCTACGTCAGCCAGTTCCCGAAGAACAGCCGGCTGTTCCAGGTCATCCTGCAGGCAGAACCGGATTACCGCATCAAGCCTGAGGACCTGCAGAACATGTACGTGCGCAACCGCAGCGGCCAGATGGTGCCGTTGAAGGCGGTGGCCACCACGCGCTATGTGACAGGTGCCGATATCGTCACACGCTTCAACAACTTCACCGCGGCCAAGATCTCGGGCGATGCCGCTCCCGGGTACAGCTCCGGCCAGGCGCTCGATGCCATGGAAGCCATCGCGAAGGAGGTGCTGCCGCAGGGCTTTTCCTTTGCGTGGTCCGGGCAGGCGTACGAAGAACGCAAGGCCGGCTCGACTGCCGGGTTGGTGTTCGCGTTCGCGCTGGTGATGGTGTTCCTGATCCTCGCGGCGCAGTACGAGAAATGGACCTTGCCGATCGGCGTGTTGTTGGCGGTGCCCTTCGCGCTCTTCGGTGCGATCGCCGCGATCTGGATGCGCGGCATCCAGAACGACGTGTATTTTCAGATCGGGTTGACGGTACTGATCGCCCTGGCCGCGAAGAACGCGATCCTGATCTTCGAGTTCGCGGTCGAGTTGCGGCACAAGGAAGGGATGTCGCCCTACGACGCGGCGGTCGGTGCGGCGAAGCTTCGCCTGCGGCCGATCATCATGACCTCGCTGGCCTTCATCCTGGGCTGTATTCCGCTCGCGATCGCGAGCGGCGCCTCGGCGGCGAGCCGGCAGTCTCTGGGCACGGGCGTGATCGGCGGCATGCTGGGCGCGACGGCGATCGCGATCTTCTTCATTCCGATGTTTTTCTGGGGTTTCGAAGTGCTCAGCGATCGCGCGGCGGGGAAGAAGGCGGTGTCTCATCCGGCCCGCGAATCCGGGCCGGACGGGGAGGGGGGTGCCCATGGTGCGCATTGATCGGGATCGACGCGCCAACATGTGCCGTAGCGGTGCCGTGCCGTTGCTTGCAGTGTTGCTCGCGGGCTGCATGCTCGGGCCGGACTACCGGCGGCCTGACCTGGTCATTCCGGCTCAGTTCACGGGTGAGCCGAAAACTGCCTCGCCCACGGCGGCCGACACGGCATGGTGGAATCAGTTTGGCGATCCCCAACTCGACGCTCTGATCAGCGAAGGCCTGCGCAACAACCAGGACCTGGTCGCCGCCGCGGCGCGCGTGGAGCAGTTCTACGGCGCGCTCGGCACGACCCGCGCGCCCTTGTTTCCGCAGGTCGGTGCGCAGGCGGCCAGTAGCCGCACGCGTGCCAGCGAGCAGACCATCAGCCCGGCGCCGACGATCAATCCCTACAACGCGACGCAGATCAACCTGCTCGCGAGTTGGGAGATCGATCTCTTCGGGCGCACCCGCCGGCTCACCGAAGCGGCGACGGCCGAGCTGCAGGCGAGCGAGTCCTTCCGGCGCGGCACGGTGCTGTCGGTCGTGGCGGCGATCACGACCGGGTACGTCGACCTTCGCGAACAAGACCGCGAACTGGAGGTGGCCATCGAGACGCTGGCGCTGCGCAAGGACACATTGAACCTGTTCGAAAGGCGCTTCCGTGGCGGCGTGGTGTCGGACGTCGAAGTCAGCCAGGCCCGATCGGAATACGCAGCCGCGTTGCGGACCATATCGGCACTGCACCAGGCGATCACGGAGCGGGAGAACGCGCTGTCGAATCTGCTGGGCCGCAACCCGGGGCCGATCGCCCGTGGCCGGGCGGTCAACGAGCTCACAGTGCCTGTGGTGCCCGCGGGCTTGCCCTCCGATCTGCTGGAGCGGCGTCCCGATATCCGGCAGGCGGAGGAAGTGTTGATGGCAGCCAACGCGCGCATCGGCGCGGCCAAGGCGGCGTACTTCCCGACCATCAGCCTGACCGGCGCGTACGGCCAGGCGAGCCGTTCGCTGTCCGACCTGTGGGGTGGCGCCGCGCGTGTCTGGACTTACGGTGTCGACATCGCCGTGCCGATCTTCACGGCGGGCGCCATCGCCGGCCAGGTGCAGAGCGCTGAGGCGCAGCAGCGCGCATCGGTGGCGCAATACCGCAAGGTCGTGCAGGCCGCGTTCAGCGAGACCGAAAACGCGCTGATCGGCATCGGCAACGCGCGCGAAGGCCTTGACGCGACGGTGCTGCAAGTCAGCGCGCTGTCCAACTACGCGCGGCTGGCACGCAAACGCTTCGAGGGCGGCTACACCAGCTATCTCGAAGTGCTCGACGCCGACCGCAGCCTGTTCAGCGCACGGCTGCAACTGGCCCAGGTGCAAGGTGATGTGCTGCTGAAGGCGGCAGCGCTCTACAAGTCGATGGGTGGCGGATGGATCGGCCTGGCGGACCAGGAAGCGCCGCAACCCGACGTGCGCCTGAGCGAGCGGCCGACGATCTTTCCGTGATCGGTCAGCTCGATACGCGCCGCACCACCACGGATGCGTCGAGGCCATCGTAGGCTTCGGGTTCGCCATACCAACTGCCGGAGATGGGGGCTGCCAACGTCGGATCGCGCGCGACGCCAACGCGGATGAGCTGGCCGCCGCTGCCCATGAGGTTGTTGGTCGGATCGAAGGCGATCCAGCCCGCGCCCGGCAGATAGGCGTGCAGCCATGCATGGGTGCTGCCTGCGCCCGTCATGGAGTCGCCGGGTTCGATGCTGCCCGTGTCGAGCGCAGAGTCATACAGATAGCCGGAGACGAAGCGAGTCGCGACGCCCAGGCGCCGCGCGGCTTCCATCATGAGCAGCGCGTAGTCGCGGCAGCTTCCGCTGCCGAGCGCGAGCGTCTGTAGCGGCGTCTGGGTGCCTTCCTCGTCGCGCGGGACATAGCGCAGGCTCTGCCCGATGTGCGCGTTCATCCGCGACAGCACGTCGCGCGTGCTGTTGACGCCGTCGGCGTACAGGAACTGGTGGGCCCAGCGGATCAGCACGCCCTCCGGATCCTCGTAGTGGGGGCGCAGGTAGTGCTCCAGGTCGAGCCGCTCCTGTACCGCATAGGCGAAGGGCATCATTTCCGCGGCCGGGTCCAGCGACAGAGTGTCCAGCGGTGCCGACACGTGCTCGATGCTGAACGAGCAGACGATGCGCAGCTCCGTCGCTTCGCCCATCGGCTGCACCATCGCGATCGAGTTGGAATAGGGGTCCTGGATCATCCGCACATGCGCCTGCGGACTCACCTGCAGGTCGGTGGCGAGCACCCGCAGGTCATGGCTGTCGCGCGGCCGGAACATCACCCGGTGCAACCCAAAAGTCACCGGCGTCTTGTAGCGGTAGATGGTGGTGTGGGTGATGTCGTAGTGAGTAGGCATTGCGGATGAGTCACCGGTGGCGTTGTTGTCTAGTTCTTCTGGAGGATTTCAGGAGCGGGCAATACATTGTGAAATGGTTGCCCGCGTCCCGCGAGACCTGGAGAGGCTGATGGACAAGGAATCGAAATCTGGGTCCGGAGGGTTTCCCAACAACGGCATCGTCGCCATCGTTCTGCTCGCCGCGGGTGTTCTCTTCGTGCGTGAGTCGCCATTGCAGACCACCCGTCTTCCGGTCAATGAGCCGCGCCTGGAGCAGCATTACTCGAAACAGGACGTCGATGCGCGCCTGTGGCAGGACCCCTTCGGCGCAGTCGCCAAGTATCGCTCCGAACTTCGCAAGAACAATCTCGAAAAGCTCAGGAAAGAAGACGTTCACCGCACGGCCGGTGACTTGGCGAAGGAAGTGGCGGCCATGGTCGCGAAGGCGCCCGACAAGCAGCCGCAGATCCTGGCCGTCATGCTGGCAGGCGGGCCTTATTCGGAGAACGTCGAGAGCCGCAGGCGCGGGCGCTACGCCGTGCTGGCCGCGCTCAACGCGAGCCGCCTGTCGCCGGTGGATACGGAGCATCTGGGCTATTTCATGCCGGCACCCTCGGGCGGCGATGCGGCTCTGGAGCCGGTTCCTTACGAATGGTTCGAGCCGGCGACCGATGTCCAGGTCCGGGAGTTGTCCAGAAGCGGTCTGCAGTCCCCGGTGCTGGTCATGTGGCTGCAGACCGAGGCGTTTGCGGACTCCCCGCTGAAGCGGATGGCGGAGTTCGCGGAACCTTTCATCAAGGCCGGGGCGAACTGGCGCGTGCTGGGACCCAATGGATCGGACGGCCTGAAAGCGATGATGGACGAGGCTGGCGCGCCGGGCTTCGAGGGCGGGCCGATCCACGCGGCCATGCGCTTCTATTCGCTCTATGCGACCGTGCCCGACGCGGTGCTGCTCGAAAACCGGAAGGACGAGCAGGAACGCAAGGGCGGCATCTCGAAGTTTCTCGAGGACCGCAATGTCGCCCTGGTGCGGACCATCGGCGATGACGGGCGCCTGGCCGACGGGCTGATCGAGGAATTGCGACTTCGCGGCCTGAAGCCACGCAAGTTGCTCAAGGGTTCCGGCGACGAAGCCCAGCGCTACCAGGAAGCCTGCAGGACGCGCAGCGACGACGATGCGCCGAGCGAGGTCGCCGTTGTCGCCGAGTGGGACACGCTCTATGGCCGCAGTCTGCGGCGCGAGTTCAGGGCGAAGAAGGACGAAGCCGGTTTCTGTGTCGAGCGCTTCGACTACGTGCGGGGCCTGGATGGCCAGTTGCCAGCCGCGGGCGACGGTGCTTCGGCTTCGGGGAGCGCAGCAAAGCCGGGCCCAGGTGACAAGGACGCTGGCCGCCGCAAGGACGGCACCTTCGTCGAGGTGGCCGAAGGGCAAGGGCAATTCGACTACCTGCGCCGGCTGGCGGTGCAGATGCACATTCGGGACGAGCAGGTGCGCAAGACCAGTGCCGACGGCCAGGGATTCCGTGCCATCGGCGTGCTGGGCAACGACATGCACGACAAGCTGTTGGTGATGCAGGCGCTGCGGCCGGAGTTTCCTGACGTCATCTTCTTCACCACCGACATGGATGCGCGCCTGCTGCACCCGCGCGAGCAGGCGTGGACGCGCAACCTGATCGTTGCATCCAACTTCGGATTGCGCCTGACCGATTCTCTGCAAGGCGGCGCGCCCCCGTTCCGTGACAGCTACCAGGTCTCGGCCTTCCTTTCGACGCGCCTGGCGATGGACGACGCGCGTCGTGCGCTGCAATTGGAAAAGGGTGCGGGCGACGCCATGGAGCCCTTGTCGCAAGCCACGGTCCGCAAGTGGTTCAAGGAACCGCGCATCTTCGAGATCGGTCGCACCGAGGCTTTCGATTTCAAGGGCCAATGGCCCAAGGGCATCGACAAGGACAACTGCCGCGGGCTCGCTTGGGCGCAGTGCGACGACATCCATCCCGCCGGTTCGCCTCTTTACCCCGCACCGGGCGTTGCAGTCATGTTCCTGATCTTCAGCGTGCTGATGCTCGCGATCTGGATGCCGCCTCTGGTCGTCAGCCGTGGTGCGAAAGCCCGCCTTTCGGACTTCGTGACGGACGACGAGGATTTGCGTGCACGCCGGGTGCGATGGGTGCGGCTGGCGCTGCTCGTGATCGTCGTGCAGATTGCCTTGCCGCTGGGAATGGCCTTGGGCTGGGAGTCGTTCGCGGAATGGCTCACCCGAGGCGGCAAGCCGCTGGTCGCGATCGAGGGCATCAGTCTCTGGCCCACCGAAGCACTCCGCGTCTTCACGCTGCTGCTGTGCTTCTACCTGCTCTTGAGGGGGGTGGCTGATGTTGACCTACAACCTGGAGGAGATTGGCAGGGACTTCGAAGCCGACGTTGCTCACGCGGACATGATCGCGCGGCAGGAAAAGGCCGACCGCAAGCAGAGCCGATGGTGGAAGCTCGTACAGATGTTTTCGATGCGCTTCATTCCTCCACTGCATCGCCAGCGCCGCACGGGTGACGACCACGGCATGACGCCCGAGGCCATCGATTTCTGGGGCCGCCACATCGTGCAGAACAGGCTGGTGGCACGGCTGGTTCGCACCGGTTCGTGCGTCGTGCTCGCCACGGTCTTCAGCGGCTTGCTCATCGTTGCGGTCAGCGAAACGCGCTTCGTGCCACAGCGGGGCGACCTGTCGTTCGCGGTGCATGAATTGCTGCGCCTTCCGGCACTGGTGATGATGTTCTTCCTGGTGTTCTTCGTTGTGGATGCGACGGTGCTGTGTGTGCGATTCGTGCGAGGGCTGCTGCGCCTGCGCCGCCTGCACGAGGTCGCCGCCAACTGGCCGGAGCCGACATTGAAGAAGTTCGAAGACGAGATGGGCATCCCGCGGGCCTATCTCGAAAACTGGATCGACCTGCAGTTCGTCGCACGGCGGACCCACACCGTGACCCTGCTCATCTACTACCCGTTCGTGGTGATCTCGCTGTGGCTGCTGTCGCGTAGCGCCGTCTTCGATCGCTGGACGATGTCCGTCAGCACCGTGGGACCCGCTGCCGTGGGCGCCGCCGTGGCACTGGGTTGCGCGGTGGCGTTGCGGCTCGCCGCCGAGGATTCGCGTGCACACGCGCTGGAGCAGGTCAGGAATGCCGTGTCGTGTGCCAGCGCCAAGGTGGCGCCGGACGGCGGGACACCGCAGCCGTCGCCTTCCGTCGACCAGCTCAAGCTGCTACAGGGACGCATCGAGAACCTTCGAGAGGGAGCCTTCGCGCCGTTCTGGCAACAACCGTTGCTCAAGGCTGTGTTGCTGCCGTTCGCGACGCTGGGCGGCACCACGGTGCTTGACTACATGGCGCTGGCCAACCTCTGAGACGTCTCCTTTTCGGGCCAGGCGCGCCGCGCATCCAGCGCTTGCGCGAGCTTCGCGGGCAACGGCAGCGGTTCCCGGTGCCAGTGGGCCGCCAGCAGTTCGGCGCACAGCACGGCAAAGCTGAGTCCGCGCGAACCCAAGGCGGTGCAGAGCCAGATGCCGTCTGCCGAGTCGGGAGATAGCGGGCCGACCAGTGGGCGGCGGTCGCCCGAGGCGCAGCGTATGCCGGCCCATGCGTGTGTTTCGCCGTGAGCGAAGGCAAGGGCCAACTTCGCCGCCGCGTCGGGGTGAAGCCGCGCCAGGCGCTCGCGATTGAACTCGGTGTCGGAGGCCCGCGGCGTGACATCGCTGCTGTCGCGGTCGAAGGTGGCGCCGGCGAGCCATAGCTTGCCTTCGGCGGCCGGTACGCCGGCAATGAGGTGACCATTGCCATTGAGGGGTGTGGCCGGCAGTCGAGCGTCCTCGGGCATGCAGCCCCATTCGACCTGGCCGCGCACGGCCTGCAGCGGGAATTCGGGCGCGAGCGCATGGCTTTCAATACCGCCCGCGATGACGATTCGATCGGCTTCCGCGAGCAGTGCGCCGTCCGCGTCGCGCACTCCCCAGCGTGCGACCGAGCCATCGATGCGCTCGATGTGGGCCGCACGGCATCGCGCCCTGACGCGAATGCCGGGCAGCGCGAGCCAGGCCTCGATCAGTCGCGACGGCCGCACCCAGGCGCCGCGCGCATGCCAGAGCGCGACTGCGTCCGGCGAAAGACCTGCTTCGGCAAGCTGCGTCGGGCTAGCGTGCCATGACTCGTTGGGCCCATCGGCGGTCCAGCGTTCCGGCAAGCGGTCGTCGCCAGCGGCGCGTCGTTCGAGCACGCCGCTGGCACGCCAGTCGTCGCCTTCCGCCAGCAATTGCTCCAACTGCTGCCATGTCGCACGGATGCCTGCGCGCGTCAGCCGGGAAAGCAGGGCGTCGTCGGGCGATATGTGCGGCGCCAGCATGCCCACCGGCAAGCCCGAAGCACCAGCTGCGGGGCGATCGGCTGCTTCGAGCACTTCCACTTCCCAGCCGCGCCGCGCGAGACTTGCCGCAACAGCCCCGCCGGCCAACCCCGCGCCGATGACCGCGCACCGTCCAGCCAGCGCTGCGGGCGAGGGCGCAGGACCACGCCGGCGAACCTGCCACGTGGGCTCGAACACGCTCTGCAGGCAATCGCGCTTCGGCGGCAGTCCCGGCGCCTTTTCCACCTGGAAGCCGTTTTGAGCGAGCGCGTCGCACACGGCGCGCGCAATCGTCCATGTCGCGACGCGCGTCCCGCGCCGGGCAAAGCGCGACACGGCCTTCAGCGTCTCCGCCGACCACATCGCCGGATTGCGTTGCGGGCTGAACCCGTCAAGAAAGATGCTGTCCGCCTCGAAGCGCTGCGCGCGCAGCATGGCCTGCACATCGCCGATGCAGAGGGTGAGCAGCACCCGCCCTTCGTCGAGGCAGAGCCGATGAAAGCCCGGCAGCAGCCCGTGCCATTGCGCCGCGAGGCTTTCCGCCAGTCCCAGCAGATCGGCATGTCCGGCTGCCGCGCGCAGCAAATCTTCGCGCGAGACCGGGAATGCCTCGATCGAAACAAAATGCAGCAGCCGCGGACGCTGCGGGTCGGCACGCCACGCCTGCCAGGTTGTCAGGAAATTGAGGCCAAAACCGAAGCCGGTTTCGAGAATCCGCCATTGCGGCTGTCCGGCCCAGGCACCAGGAAGCCCGCAGCCCCCCAAAAAGACGTGCCTGGCCTGTGCCGGGGCGCCGGTTTCCGTGTGATAGATGTCATCGAACCGCGCGCTGCGCGGAATCCCGTCCGCACGCCAGTCGACCGGCTCGGCCATGCGGAGGGCTGGAGCTCAGTTAGTGGGGGGAACGTAACCCTGCGCGACATCGGCGCCGTCGCCGAAGAAATGCTTTTCCATCTGGCGCGCCAGATACTGACGCGCACGCGCATCGGCCAGATTCAGGCGGTTTTCATTGACCAGCATGGTCTGTTGCTTGAGCCAGGCGGCCCACGCTTCCTTGCTGACGTTTTCCCACAGGCGTTTGCCCAGTTCGCCCGGATAGGGCGGGAAGTCGAGACCTTCGGCCTCTTTGCCGAGCTTGATGCACTGAACCATGCGTGCCATTGGGATGCCTTTGTGGGTGTCTTAGTTGATTTCGCTATTTAGAACTGAGAACTCAGTCGTTCCCGTTTCCATATGCCGTATCCAGAATACGTGGCTTCAGCTTTATGCCATTTGTGAGCACAAGACCATGAGCCTTCGCCGCGACTTTATCAAGCTTTCCCTCGGCGCCGCCGCAGCAGCCAGCATCGCCCTGACGTCATTGCCGTCGTTCGCGCAGGGCGTGACCCTGCTCAACGTGTCGTACGACCCGACGCGTGAGCTCTACGTCGACTACAACCAGGCCTTCGCCAAATACTGGAAGGGCAAGACCGGCCAGGACGTGACGATCAAGCAGTCGCACGGCGGCTCCGGCAAGCAGGCGCGCTCCATCATCGATGGCATCGACGCCGACGTCGCGACGCTGGCCCTGGCCGGCGACACCGATGCGCTCGTCACGCACGGCGGCCTGGTCAAGCCCGACTGGCAGAAGCGACTGCCGCTCAACTCGGCACCCTATACCTCGACCATCGTATTCCTCGTGAAGAAGGGCAATCCCAAGGGCCTGAAGGACTGGGACGACCTGGTGAAGCCCGGCGTCCAGGTCATCACGCCCAATCCCAAGACCTCCGGCGGTGCCCGCTGGAACTACCTGGCCGCATGGGAATTCGCCAAGCGCAAGTACGGCGGAGACGACAAGGCCAAGGAGTTCGTCGGCAAGCTCTACAAGAACGTGCCCGTCCTCGACACCGGTGCGCGCGGCTCGACCATTACCTTCGTCCAGCGTGGCGTGGGCGATGTGCTGCTGGCGTGGGAGAACGAAGCCTTCCTCGCATTGAAGGAATTCGGCCCGGACAAGTTCGACATCGTCGTGCCCTCGATCAGCATCCTGGCCGAACCCACGGTGACCGTGGTCGACAAGGTCGTCGACAAGAAGGGCACACGTGCCGTCGCCGAGGAATACCTGAAGTACCTGTACTCCGACGAAGGCCAGGACATCGCGGGTCGCAACTACTACCGACCGACTTCCGAGAAGGCCAAGGCGAAGTACGACAAGCAGTTCCCGAAGCTGACGCTGTTCACGATCGACCAGGCCTTCGGTGGATGGACGAAGGCCGACAAGGCGCACTTCGCGGATGGCGGTTCGTTCGACCAGATCTACACGAACAAGTGACGCGCGCCTGGCCATGACTGTTCTTCTGATTGCCGGCAGCCCCTCCGCGCCTTCGCGCTCCGCAGTTCTGCTCGACGCGGTGGCGGCGCGGCTCTCCGAGCGCAACGTGCCTGTAGAACGTCTCGCAATCCGCGAACTCGCCGCACATGCGTTGCTGATGGGCGAGGCCTCGCATCCGTCGGTGCAACTGGCGGTGGAGCAGGTGCGGCGTGCCGATGTGATCGTGGTTGCGACGCCGGTCTACAAGGCGGCGTACAGCGGCGTGCTCAAGGTGTTCCTCGACCTGCTGCCGCAGTCGGCGCTCAAGGGCAAGACAGTGCTGCCGCTGGCCACTGGCGGCAGTCCGCATCACATGCTGGCGCTGGACTATGCGCTGCGGCCCGTGCTGCAGTCGCTCGCGGCGCGGCACATCCTGCCGGGCGTGTATGCGACCGACGGCCAGGTCACGCTGCAGCCCGAAGGCGCCTACCAGTTGCAGGCGGACCTGTCGCAGCGGCTGGACGATGCGGTCGAGACGCTGGCGAGCGAAGGGCTCAAGCTGCCCCCGACCTGGGGCTTCGAGTCCGTGGCCTTCGAACAGGTGCGATGTAGCGTCTGACGGCGCTCTCCACTTTTTCGTCCCCCCATACCGTTTCGATTTCTTCGCCGCAACGCGGCGCGGGATCGGCGTTGCCTGAAAGAAAACCATGCCACCCGTTCTCACCGACAACTTCCAACCGCCGCGCCGTCCTCGGCGGGTGCTGGCCGATCTCGCGATCGGCGTGCTGGTGGTGGTCGCGCTCGCGCTCATCACCAGTTTCATCGCGGCCACTTCGGCCCCCCTGTGAAGTCATCCATCGATACGGAAGCACGCACATGACACAGCATTCATCGACACGCCGGCAACTGATCCAGGGCGCCGCTGCGGCCATCGCGCTGCCTCCGTTTTCCGCCTTCGCACAGACGCCGGCGCGCCAGTTGCGCATCGGCAACCAGAAGGGCAACCTGAACCTGCTCAAGGGTAGGGGCGCGCTGGAAAAGCGCCTGGCGCCGCTGGGCGTGTCTATCAAGTGGACGGAGTTCACCGCAGGGCCGGTGCAGCTCGAAGCGCTCAATGTCGGCTCGATCGACTTCGGCGACGTCGGCGAAGCGCCGCCGATCTTCGCGCAGGCGGCCGGCGCGCCGTTGGCCTACGTCGGTGCGACGGTGCCGCGTCCGCATTCCGAGGCGGTGCTGATTCCCAAGGGCTCGACGATCCAGTCGGTGGCTGACCTGAAAGGGAAGAAGGTAGCGCTCAACAAGGGCAGCAATGTTCACTACTTCCTCGTCAAGCTGCTCGAAAAACATGGGCTGAGCTACGGCGACGTGAACGTCGTCTTCCTGCCGCCGGCCGATGCGCGCGCCGCCTTCGAAAAGGGATCGATCGACGCGTGGGTCATCTGGGACCCCTTCCTCGCCTCGGCGGAGAAAACACTCGACGCCAAAGTGCTGGCCGACGCCGCGGGCGTGGTCGGCAACCGCGCCTATTACTTCTCGTCGCTGGACTATGCGCAGAAGAACCCGGACGTGATCAAGATCCTCATCGAGGAGCTCGACAAGGTCGACCAGTGGGCGCAGTCCAACCAGGGCGCGTTCGCAACCGAACTTTCGGCGATCTGGGGCATTCCCAAGCCCGTGGTGGACATCACGGTGGGGCGCACGAAGTTCGGCACGACACCGATCACCAAGGCGATCCTGGGCGAGCAGCAGCAGATCGCTGACACCTTCTTCGCGCTCGGATTGATCCCGCGGAAGATCCGCGTGCTCGATGCGGCCGCGGGCAACCTCGCCTGAACGGGCGACCACCATGACCGTGTCGCATACGAAGGCGTCCACCGCGCGCCGCCGCCTGCTTCAGTTGCTCGCACTCTCCGCTGGGAGTTGGGGACTGGGCGCCCCCGTAGCGCTGGCACAGCCGGCCGCTGCGTCGTCCCAGGCATCCGAGCCTTTGCAGCAGTTGAGGATCGGCTACCAGAAGGCCGCGGCCAACCTCGTGATCGCCAAGCAGTCGGGCTGGCTCGAAAAGCGCTTTCCGCAAACAAAGATCGCGTGGATCGAGTTCCCCGCAGGGCCGCAACTGCTCGAAGCCCTGGCGGTCGGCAGTCTGGAATTCGGGCTCACCGGCGACTCGCCGCCCGTCTTCGCCCAGGCGGCCGCCAAGGATCTCGTCTACGTCGGTGCCGAGCCGCCGAAGCCCGACAGCTCTGCCGTGTTGGTGCTGAAGGATTCGCCGCTCAAGACGCTCGCAGATCTCAAGGGCCGCAAGGTGGCGCTGCAGAAGGGATCGAGCGCGCACTACCTGCTTGTGCGGGCGGTCGAGAAGGCCGGCCTGCAATGGGGCGACATTCAGCCTGTCTACCTGACGCCCGCCGATGCGCGTGCCGCCTTCGAGCGAGGGAGTGTCGATGCCTGGGCGATCTGGGACCCGTTCTACGCGGCGACGGAGCTCGCGATCCAGCCACGCGCTCTGACGACGGGCCGAGGGCTCTCCGGCAACAGCTCGTTCTACCTGGCATCGCGAGCGCTCGCCGAGCGGCATCCCGCCGTCATTGCGGCGCTGTTCGAGGAACTGACGCGCGCGGACCGCCTGGTCCAGCAAGACCGCCCGGCCGCCATCCGCCTGATCGCCGATTTCAGCGGGCTCGATGCCGGCATCGTCAGTCTCTTTCTCCAGCGGCGGCCGCCTTCGCCTGTCGGTCCGATCCAGCTTGCGACGGTGGCGGACCAGCAACGGGTCGCGGATGCCTTTCACAAGCTGGGGCTGATTCCGAAGCCTGTGGAGATCGCCCGCATCGTCTGGCGGCCGGACAACGGCCGCATTGCGGCCGCCAAACCCTGAGAGCACATGATCATGAACATCCTCTGGTTCCTCCCCACGCATGGCGACAGCCGCTACCTAGGCTCCACCGAAGGCGCGCGCACGGTCGACCTGGCCTACCTGCAGCAGATCGCCGGTGCGGCCGACAAGCTCGGCTATGAAGGCGTGCTGATTCCCACCGGTCGCTCGTGCGAAGACCCCTGGGTGATCGCGTCGAGCCTGATCGGCGCGACCTCGCGGCTCAAGTTCCTTGTCGCAGTGAGGCCGGGTCTGCATCAGCCGAGCCTTGCTGCACGCATGGCGGCGACCTTCGACCGGCTCTCCGGCGGAAGAGTGCTGGTGAACCTCGTGACCGGTGGCGACCAGGCCGAGCTCGAAGGCGATGGCGTGTACCTCGACCATGCCGCGCGCTATGAGCAGTCCGCCGAGTTCATCCGCATCTGGCGCGAGATCATCGCGCGCAGCCATGACGGACAGAGCTTCGACTATGAAGGCAAGCACTTGAGCGTGAAGGGCGCGAAGCTTCTGTTTCCGCCGACGCAGAAACCGTATCCGCCGGTGTGGTTCGGTGGATCGTCCGCTGCTGCGCATGAATTGGCAGCCGAGCAGGTCGATGCCTACCTCACCTGGGGCGAGCCGCCGGCCGAAGTGGCGAAGAAGATTGCCGACGTGCGCGAGCGCGCCGCTCGCCGGGGTCGCACCGTGAAGTTCGGCA
Organism: Variovorax sp. J22R115; assembly: GCF_030317005.1. Taxonomy (NCBI): domain Bacteria; kingdom Pseudomonadati; phylum Pseudomonadota; class Betaproteobacteria; order Burkholderiales; family Comamonadaceae; genus Variovorax; species Variovorax sp. J22R115. The sequence goes on from NZ_JASZYM010000012.1 coordinate 169,608, forward strand.
TCCGGCTGCACGTCATCGTGCGCGAGACCGAAGACGAAGCGTGGCGCGCCGCCGAATCGCTGATCAGCCGCGTGGACGACGAGACGGTGATTCGCGCGCAAGCCGCCTTCGCACGCATGGACTCCGAAGGCCAGCGCCGCATGGCCGCGCTGCATGCGGGTGGCGCCAAGCGGACGCGTGCGGACCTGGAAATCAGTCCGAACCTGTGGGCCGGCGTGGGCCTGGTGCGCGGCGGCGCAGGCACGGCGCTGGTGGGCGATCCGAAGACAGTCGCAGCACGCATCGAGGAGTACGCGGCGCTGGGCATCGACAACTTCATCTTCTCGGGCTATCCGCATCTGGAGGAGGCGTATCGCTTTGCCGAACTGGTGTTCCCACTGTTGCCGCGCAGGCAGAGGGCAGGTCTGCCGGGTGAAGCGCTCACGGGCCCGTTCGGCGAGGTCGTCGCCAACCTGGATGCGCCATCGCGCCTTCTCTCGCAAAGCTGATCGCGAATGCGATTCAAAGGATTTTCAATGACTGAAGAAGTGCAGACCCTGCCATCCGCCGCACCTTCGCTGAACGCCGTCAAGGCCTTCGGCATCGGTGTCGCCAAGCGCCTCGTGCCCTGGCTGGTCCCGGTAGGCCTGATCGTGGTGTGGCAGATCGCCTCGTCACAGGGCTGGCTCTCGACCCGTGTGCTGCCGGCGCCTATCGACGTGGTAAAGGCTGCATGGACGCTCGCCGCGTCGGGCGAACTGTGGACGCACGTGAAGGTGAGCGCAGGGCGCGCGCTGGCCGGACTCGCGATCGGCGGCGGTCTCGGGCTCGCGCTGGGCCTGCTGACGGGCTCGGTCAAGTTCTTCGAGACGCTGCTCGACTCCAGCATCCAGATGGTTCGCAACATCCCGGCGCTGGCGCTGATCCCGCTCGTGATCCTGTGGTTCGGCATCGACGAATCGGCCAAGCTGTTCCTGATCTCGGTGTCGGTGTTCTTTCCGATCTACCTCAACACCTTCCACGGCATCCGCAACGTCGATCCGCAACTCATCGAGATGGGCCGCACCTATGGGCTCTCGCGCTGGCAGCTGTACAAGGAAGTGATTCTTCCGGGCGCGATGTCGTCGATCCTCGTCGGCCTGCGCTTCTCGCTGGGGCTGATGTGGGTGATCCTGATCGTGGCTGAGACCATCTCCGCGCAATCCGGCATCGGCTACCTCACGATGAATGCGCGCGAGTTCCTGCAGACCGACATCGTGCTGGTCGGCATCCTGCTCTACGCGTTGCTCGGCAAGCTGGCCGATCTTTTTGCGCGGGGACTGGAGCGCTGGTGGCTGCGTTGGCATCCAGGCTATCAAGTCTCGAAGTGACGGAGCAACAAAGATGACTCACACACTCTCCCTCACCCGTCGCGGTGCGCTGGGCGCGCTGGCATCGGTCGCAGGCGGCTTGGCCTTCGCGCAGAACAACGCGCCGTCGACCGTGCGCATCGGCTACCAGAAGTCCTCGACGCTGATCGTGGTGCTGAAGACGCAGGGCACGCTCGAACGTCAACTGGCGCCGCTGGGCGTGAAGATCGGTTGGCACGAGTTCACCAGCGGATTGCCGCTGCTGGAGGCGCTCAATCTCGACAACCTCGACTTCAGTGCCGACGTGGCCGACACCGTGCCGGTGTTTGCCCAGGCCGCCGGTGCCAAGCTGACCTTCGTTGCGCAAGAGGCGCCTTCGCCATCGGCGCAAGCCATCGTGGTTCGCGCTGATTCGCCCCTCCGCTCGGTCGCGGATCTCAAGGGCCGCAAGGTCGGCTTCGCCAAGGCCGCCGGCGTGCACTACCTGTTGATCGCCGCACTCGACAAGGCGGGCCTCACCTTCAAGGACATCGAGCCCGCCTACCTCACCCCGGCCGATGGCCGAGCCGCCTTCGAGCGCGGTGCGATCGACGCGTGGGTGGTGTGGGATCCATTCCTCTCCGCGGCGCAGCGCCAATCCAGCGTGCGTGTGCTGGCGGACGGAACGGGCATCGCGTCGTACCAGCGCTACTACCTGGCGGGCACGCCTTTCGCGCAGTCCCGGCCGGATGTGCTGCGCGTGCTTTACGGCGAGCTGCAAAAGGCGGGCGCGTGGGTCAAGCAGAAGCCCAAGGATGCCGCCGCGCTGCTCGCGCCCGTGTGGGGACTGGATGCCGCGACGGTCGAGCAAGCCAATGCGCGTCGCAGCTATGAAGTGCGCCCGGTCGTGGCTGGCGGACTCGGCGAGCAGCAACGCATTGCCGACGCCTTCTTCGCCGAGAAGCTGCTGCCCAGAAAAATCGATGCGCTCGACGTAGCGCTGTTCACCCCGGGAGCCTGAAGACCATGAGCGCCATCCTCCAGCAAAGCAACGAAGAGGGACCGGGCGGTGTCCGCCTCGATATTCGCGGCCTGTCCAAGTCCTACGGCGAACGCGAGGTGCTGCGCAACACACAGCTCTCGATCGAGCCTGGTCAGTTCATCGCCATCGTGGGTCGCAGCGGTTGCGGCAAGAGCACCTTGCTGCGGCTGATCGCAGGTCTCGAAGAGGCTTCCGACGGCGCGCTTTACACCGACGGCAAGGCCATCGACGGTCTGCATGACGACACGCGGATCATGTTTCAGGAGGCGCGCCTGCTGCCGTGGCGACGCGTGTTCGACAACGTGACGCTGGGCCTGCCCTCGGAGAGTCGCCCGCGTGGCGAGGAAGTGCTGGCGCAGGTCGGACTCGCGGAGCGAGCGGGCGAATGGCCGGCGCGATTGTCGGGCGGACAGCGGCAGCGCGTGTCGCTGGCACGGGCGCTGGTGCATCACCCGCGATTGCTGCTGCTCGACGAGCCGCTCGGCGCGCTCGACGCGCTCACGCGGATCGAGATGCACCGGCTGATCGAGAGGCTCTGGCAGCGCCATCGCTTCACCGCGCTGCTGGTCACGCACGACGTGCAGGAGGCCGTGGCGCTGGCCGACCGCGTGATCCTGATCGAGGACGGCCGCATCGCATTGGACGAAACCATCTCGCTGGCACGGCCGCGCTCGCAGGGAGATCCGGCTTTCGCGGCCATCGAGAAGCGCATCCTCGACCGCGTGTTGCAGAAGCCTGAGAACCCGGAACCCGCGAACGACACTCGCTGGGCCGATGGGCCGGCACACGTTCTTCGCTGGGCGGTGTGAGAGCCACCGATTACTGACCGTTCTTTTCAACCAAGGAGTTTTCCATGTCCATCCAAGCCATCAACGTCCGCAACCAGTTCAAGGGCAAGGTGCGCGAAATCATCCGCGGCGACGTCGTCTCCGAAGTCGACGTCGAGACCGCATGGGGCATCGTGACCTCGGTCATCACCACGCGCTCGGTCGACGAGCTGCAGCTCAAGCCCGGGTCCGACGTGGTTGCATTGGTGAAGTCGACCGAGGTGTCGATCGCCAAGCTTTAAAATGGGGATGATCCAACTCTCAGATATTCACCAGATTTACGACGGCCCGAGCGGGCCGGTCGAAGCCCTCAAGGGCATCGATCTCAAGGTGGCGCCGGGCGAAGTGTTCGGCGTGATCGGGCGCAGCGGGGCGGGCAAGAGCTCGCTGGTGCGCACCATCAATCTTCTCAACCGGCCCGTGCGCGGGAGCGTCCGCGTCGATGGGCGCGAGCTCACTGCGCTGGACGACGCCGAGCTGCGTACCGCGCGCCAGGGCATCGGCATGATCTTCCAGCACTTCAATCTGCTGGCTTCGCGCACCGTCTACGACAACGTGGCCTTGCCGCTCGAACTCGCGGGCCTGCGCCCGTCGGACATCCAGGCCCGCGTCGAGCCCTTGCTGGAACTGGTGGGCCTCACCGGCTTGCGCGACCGTTACCCTGCGCAGATCAGCGGCGGCCAGAAGCAGCGCGTGGGTATCGCGCGTGCGCTGGCGAACCGGCCGAAGGTGCTGTTGTCGGATGAGGCCACCTCGGCGCTCGACCCCGAGACCACGCGTTCGATTCTCGCGCTGCTGCAGCAGATCAACCGCGAGTTCGGCCTGACCATCGTGCTCATCACGCACGAGATGCAGGTCATCAAGCAGCTCGCGCAGCAGGTCGCCGTGATCGACCATGGCCGCATCGTGGAGCAGGGCGCCGTGCTCGATGTCTTCACGCGCCCCCAACATGAAACCACGCGCAGCCTGCTCGACGACATCGCACCGCAGGCTCTTCCTGAAAGCGTGCTGGCGAGGATCCGCGCCTTGATGCTCGACGGCGGTAGCGAGGCGCCGCAGCTGTTGCGCCTGGCTTTCGCGGGCGACGATGCGGCCGACCAGCCGCTGCTGTCGCAGGTGATCCGCCGTTTCGGCGTTGACCTGTCGATCGTGCATGGTCAGGTCGACGAAATCCAGGGGCGGCCTTTCGGCTCTCTGGCCGTGCTCGCACGCGGCGCGGGTGAATCGGTGGCAGCGGCCGTCGCGTATCTGCGCGGCGCCGGCGTGGTGGTGCAGGAGGTGGCGCATGTTTGACGTCTTCACCGGCCCCATGCTGGAACTCTTCGCGACCTCGCTGTGGGAAACCATCGTGATGGTCGGCATCTCGGGCCTGATCGGCGCGGCAGTGGGTGTGCCGCTCGGCGTGTACCTGCATCTCACGGATGCGGGCGGCGTGCTGGAGAATCGGCCAGCCAATCGCATCGTCGGCGCCATCGTCAACGCGGTGCGCTCCACGCCTTTCATCATCCTGCTTGTGGCGATCATTCCGCTCACGCGCCTGTTGACGGGCTCATCGATCGGCACGGCCGCAGCGGTGGTGCCCCTGAGCATCGCGGCAGCGCCTTTCGTGGCGCGGCTGGTCGAGACCTCGCTGCGCGAAGTCGATCGCGGCTTGGTCGAAGCCGCGCAGGCCATGGGCGCGACCACACGCCAGATCGTCTGGAAGGTGCTGCTGCCCGAAGCCTTGCCCGGCATCGTGGCCGGCGTGACGATCTCCTTCGTGAGTCTCACCGGCTATTCGGCGATGGCGGGTGCGATCGGCGGCGGCGGCCTGGGCGACCTCGGCATCCGCTACGGTTACCAGCGCTTCCTGCCCGAGGTGATGCTGGCCGTGGTGATCGTGCTGATCTTCTTCGTGCAGGCGCTGCAGAGCGGTGGCGACTGGCTGGTGCGCAGGCTCAGCCACAAGTAGTTTTTCTCCACAGACCTACAGGTCTTTTTTCTCTCTCCCACAAGGAACACGTTTCATGAGTCAATCCAAACGCAAGCTTCTCCAGTCGGTCGTCGCACTGGCGATCGCGTCGGGCTTTGCGGCCGTGCCGGCCTTCGCGCAGGACAAGCCGATCAAGATCGGCGTCACCGGCGGCCCGCACGCTCAGATCTTCGAGCAGGTCAAGAAGGTCGCCGAGAAGGACGGCCTCAAGATCCAGGTCGTCGAGTTCAGCGACTATGTGCAGCCGAACGCCGCCCTGGCCGCGGGCGATCTCGATGCCAACAGCTACCAGCACAAGCCGTACCTCGACCAGCAGGTCAAGGACCGCAACTACAAGCTCGTGGACGTGGCCTACACGGTCAACTTCCCGATCGGCATCTACTCGAAGAAGGTCAAGAACCTGAAGGACCTGAAGGAGGGCGCGCGCGTCGGCATCCCCAACGACCCGACCAATGGCGGCCGTGTGTTGCTGGTGTTCCAGGACCAGGGCCTGATCAAGCTCAAGCCAGAGGCCGGCCTCAAGGCCACGCCACTCGACGTGATCGAGAACCCGAAGAAGATCAAGTTCGTCGAAGTCGATGCTGCCCAGTTGCCGCGCTCGCTGGACGACTTGGATGCCGCGGGCATCAACACGAACTACGCGCTCTCGGCTGGCCTCAACCCGGGCAAGGACGCGATCGCGAAGGAAGGCGCGAAGAGCCCCTACGTGAACATCCTGGTCGTGCGTGATGCGGACAAGGGCAAGCCCTGGGTCGCCAAGCTGGTGAAGGCCTATCACTCGGACGAAGTGCGCAACTTCATCCAGAACGAGTTCAAGGGCTCGGTGCTCGCGAGCTGGTAAGACTGTGCACGGTAGGGAAACCTGCCGTCCGACCCGGTCGTAGAGGGTTTTGTGCGATGCTGCGCGGTCGAACCCCCACTCACCGGAGGACATCGCATGTCTCAATTCGACGTCAGCGACATCGTCACCGCGCTGCACGCCGCACGCGACGAATGGCGCGATTCGCAGAAGCGCTCGCGCGAGCCCGGCAGCCGCGAATTTCCCTCGCGCGACGCGCTGGCAGGCATCGTGGAGTCGCTGAAGGGCGCGCTCTTTCCGATGCGCCTCGGCCCGCCTGACCTGCGGCACGAAAGCGAGGATTTTTTCGTCGGCTATACGCTGGATTCGGCACTGCAGTCCCTATGGGTGCAAGCCTCCCTCGAACTTCGCTACACGGCGCGCCATCAGCCGCGCGCTGCCGAGGAGATCGATGCGCAGGCCACTGCCGCGGTGCGTGAATTCGCGGCCGCGCTGCCGGGCATCCGGCGCCTCCTCGATGGCGATGTGCTCGCGGCTTTCCAGGGAGACCCGGCGGCACGCAGCGTCGATGAAGTGCTGCTGTGCTATCCCGGCATCCTCGCGATGATTCACCATCGCCTGGCACATCGGCTCTACGGGCTCGGGCTGCCGCTGCTGGCACGCATCACGGCCGAACTGGCGCACAGTCAGACCGGCATCGACATCCATCCGGGGGCACAGATCGATGCCGGGTTCTTCATCGATCACGGCACGGGCGTCGTGATCGGCGAGACCGCGGTGATCGGCAAGCGCGTGCGCATCTACCAGGCCGTGACGCTGGGCGCGAAGCGTTTTCCCACCGACGTCGAAGGCAATCTGCAGAAGGGCCAGGCCCGCCATCCTGTGGTGCAGGACGACGTGGTGATTTATGCCGGCGCGACCATCCTCGGCCGCGTCACGCTGGGCAAGGGCGCGACGATTGGCGGCAACGTGTGGATCACCGACGACGTGCCGCCGGGCGCGAGCGTGTCCCAGGCCAGCCTGCAGAACGCGCCACTGCGTCGGACGACATGATCGAGCTTTGCTAGCCTCTCCAACCCCGCTTCCAAGGAGTTTCCATGAGCCAGACCAAGATTGCTGTCGTCATCGGCAGCCTGCGCAAGGATTCGTTCAATCGCAAGCTCGCACTCGCGATTGCGCATCTCGCTCCCAAGGATTTCACTTTCGAGCATGTGCGCATCGACGACCTGCCGCTCTATGACCAGGACCAGGACGGCAACCAGGCGCCGCCGGTCAAGCGTCTCAAGACGGAGATCGCGGCCGCCGATGGCCTGCTGTTCGTCACGCCCGAGTACAACCGCTCGATTCCGGGCGTGCTCAAGAACGCGCTCGACAATGCATCGCGGCCTTACGGCCAGAGCGCATGGGCAGGCAAGCCGGCGGGCGTGGTGGGGATTTCGGTTGGCGCCGTGGGCACCGCGGTAGCGCAGCAGCATCTGCGCACCATCCTGGCCTACCTCGATGTGCCGACGCTGGGCCAGCCGGAGGTCTTCCTTCAGAACAAGGAAGGGCTGTTCGACGACAAGGGGCATGTCGCCGAAGGCAGCAAGCAGTTCCTGCAGGGTTGGGTGGACAAATACGTGGCCTGGGTCAAGAGCCACAAGGGGTGAGCCCTCGCCGGAATCGGCAAAGGCTCACCTGGAGGGTCAGGCTGCCAGGATGGCTTGATCCTGGTTCGCTGCCTGGCCGATGGCTGCGGCGATGTCGGCACGGGCCGAGCCGATCGCAGCGGCCTTAGGCGCATCGCCCATCGCCACGCCTTCGGCGCGCACAAAGCGCACGTCGGTCACGCCGAAGAAGCCGAAGACCACCTTCAAGTAGCTCTCCTGGTGTTCCATCGCCTGACCGCCTTCGCTGGTCGAGTAGATGCCGCCGCGGGTCGACGCGACGATCAGGGTCTTGCCGGTAGCCAGGCCGACCGGGCCCTTGTCGGTGTACGTGAAGGTGCGGCCGGCTTGTGCGAGACGGTCGATCCAGGCCTTGAGCTGGGTCGGCACCGTGAAGTTGTAGAGCGGGGCGCCGACAACGATCACGTCCGCGGCCAGGAACTGGCTCACCAGGCGTTCGGAGACTTCGTTTTCGCGACGCTGGGCTTCGGTCGGCTCGGCTTGCACGCCGACCTTGATGCCGAGGGCGTCGGCATTGAAGTGATTGGGGGTGTCCACCGCGAGGTCGAGGTATTCGACGGTCGTGTTGGGGTGGCTCTTGCGCCATTCGGCCACCACTTCGGCGGTGAGCTGGCGGGAAACGGAGTTGGTTCCCAGGACGCTGGAATCGACGTGCAGCAGTTTCATGATCAACTTTCTTGAAAAGTGCCGGCACTAATCGGTCGGCATGGGAAGAATTCTATTTTTGTAGCGATTCTTTGATAAGTCGGCAAAAATGGCCTAATTCGTTCCATGAATAGGACAATGAGGCGATGCAAGACCTGAACGACATGGTGTTTTTCGCCGAGGTGGCTGAGCGAGGCGGCTTTGCCGCGGCCAGTCGGGCCTTGGGTATCCCGAAATCACGACTCTCGCGGCGCGTGGCCGAACTGGAGGCCGAACTCGGGGTGCAACTGATGCAGCGCAGCACCCGGCGCTTGTCTCTGACACCCGCCGGCGAGATTTACTTGCGGCATTGCGCCGCGATGCGCGATGCGGCGCAGGCGGCGGCCGAAGCGGTCGCGCAGGTGCAGACCGAACCGAGCGGCACGGTGCGCCTGAGTTGCCCCGTGACGTTGGCGCAAAGCAGTGTCGGCCCGCTCATGCCACGGTTCATGGCGCGCTATCCGGCAGTGCGCGTCGAGATGCGCGTACTGAACCGGCCGGTCGATCCGGTCGAGGAGGGCGTGGATCTCGCGCTGCGCGTGCGGCCCGAGATCGAGGACAGCGCCACACTGGTTGCAAAGACCTTTGGCATCAGCCGGGGAATCCTGGTCGGCAATCCCGAACAGCTGCAGCGCCAGGGGCCGGTGCTCGTACCGGCGGACCTGCACAAGATCGACACAGTGGCGATGTCCACGGGCGACGGCCGGGCCAACTGGCGGCTGGAAGGCCCGGCGGGCAAGGTGATCGTGCATACCCACACGCCGCGCTATATCGCCGACGACCTGCTGACGCTCAAGTTCGCGGTCGTTCAGGGGACTGGCGCTTCGGTGCTCCCCGACTACATGTGCCGCAGCGAACTCAAATCCGGAGTGCTGGTGGAGGTGCTGCCGGGCTGGGGGCCCGCACCGGGCATCACCCACGTCATGTTTCCGGCCCGCCGCGCGCTGGTACCGGCGGTGAGGCGTCTGATCGACTTTCTGGTGGAAAACCTGGACAGCGATGAGCCTCACGACCTTGCCGGCTGAGTCCTTATGCGAAAAACACCATATTCAAACAAGTAGATATTCGTTTGTCATTGAAGCAATGCTTTGGAGAATCGCCGGTCCCCCTCCTATCCAAAAGCGACCATGGCGACCCTGCGATTCGGCGACATCGCCCCCAACTTCATCCTTCCCGCGTGACACGACCGACCATCGTCATCGTGCCGGGCTGGCGCGACTCTGGTCCGGGTCATTGGCAAAGCCTGTGGGCCGAGCGGATACAGGGTGCGGTGCGCGTGGAGCAGGACGACTGGATCACGCCGGTTCGCGCGGCGTGGGTCGCCTCGCTCGAAAAGCTGGTGCTCGAAAGCCCAGGCCCCGTGGTGATCGCCGCCCACAGTCTGGGTTGCATCGCGACCACGCACCTGTCCGAAGCCGCTGCGGCGCGCATCAGTGGCGCACTGCTGGTGGCGCCGGCCGACCCTGAACGCCGTGCCGTCCTGACCGATTTCGCACCCGTGCCCTATGCGAAGCTGCCGTACCGGAGCATCGTCGTGGCGAGCAGCAACGACCCCTATTGCCCCGTGCGCCTGGCCGGCGCGTATGCCCGCGCCTGGGGAAGCGAATTCGTTCGGATGCAGAATGCCGGCCACATCAACATCGATTCCGGGCATGGCGACTGGCCTCTGGGCCTGGCACTGCTCCAATCCTTGACGGACGAGCCGACCACACTCCTGGACGGCCGTCGCAATTTCGAACCTTTGGCAACTCTATGACTTCCAGAATCAAGACGATCCTCGGCGCTTTGGTGCTCGCTGCCAGCAGCGCCGCTTCGGCCCAGACCAGCCTCCTCAACGTCTCCTACGACGTGGCACGCGAGTTCTACAAGGACTACAACGCCGCTTTCGTGGCCCACTACAAGAAGACCACGGGCAAGGACGTCAAAATCGACCAGTCGCACGCCGGCTCCAGCGCCCAGGCGCGCGCCGTGGCGGACGGCCTGGAAGCCGACGTGGTGACGATGAACACCACCACCGACATCGAATTCCTCGCCAATGCCGGCGTCGTTGCCAAGGATTGGGCCAAGCGCTTTCCGTACAACGCCGCGCCCACCACCTCGACCATGCTGTTCCTGACGCGCAACGGCAACCCGAAGAGCATCAAGGACTGGGACGACCTGATCAAGCCCGGCGTGCAGGTCGTTATCGTCAACCCGAAGACGGGTGGAAACGGGCGCTACGCCTACCTCGCGGCCTGGGGTTACGTGAAGAAGAAGGGCGGCACCGACGCGCAGGCGGCGGAGTTCGTCGGCAAGCTGTTCAAGAACGTGCCGATCCTCGCTCGGGGTGGCCGCGATGCGACGACGGCCTTCTTGCAACGCAACATCGGCGACGTGCTGATCACCTTCGAATCCGAAGTGGTCTCCATCGATCGCGAGTTCGGCGCGGGCAAGGTCGATGCCGTGTACCCGTCGATCAGCATCCTGGCCGAAAACCCGGTCGCGGTGGTCGATCGCACGGTCGCCAAGAAGGGCACCGGCGACCTCGCCAAGGCCTACCTCGACTACCTCTACTCCGATGAAGCGCAGGAGATTGCCGCCAAGCACGCGCTGCGCCCGCGTTCGGAAGCCGTGCTCAAGAAGTTCGCTTCGACCTTCAAGCCGGTGCAGCTCTTCACGGTGCAGGAACTGTTCGGCAGCCTGAGCGAAGCGCAGAAGGTGCACTTCAACGACGGCGGCCAGTTCGACAAGCTCTACACGCCTGGCGCGAAGTAAATGAGCGGTGCCATTTCCACGGCGCTGCCGTCCTCGGCGGCGCCGCTTGCGCGCGCGGGGACCAAAGGTGTGTCCCGGCGCGTGCTTCCGGGCTTTCACCTGACGCTCGGCTACTCGCTGCTGTACCTCAGCCTGATCGTCCTGATCCCCTTGTCGGCGCTGGTCTTCAAGACCTTCACGATGAGCTGGGAGCACTTCTGGGTGGCAGTAACTGCGCCGCGCGTCATGGCGTCCTATCGGCTGACCTTCGGTGCCTCGCTGTTCGCTGCGCTGGTCAACCTCGTGTTCGGCCTGCTCGTCGCGTGGGTGCTGGTGCGCTACAAGTTTCCGGGCAAGCGCATCGTCGATGCGCTGGTGGACCTGCCGTTCGCACTGCCCACCGCGGTGGCCGGCATCTCGCTGACCGCACTGCTCGCCGGCAACGGCTGGGTCGGTCAGTTCCTCGAACCGCTGGGCATCAAGCTGGCCTTCACGCCGGCGGGCGTCGTGATTGCGCTGATCTTCATCGGCCTGCCCTTCGTGGTGCGCACGGTGCAGCCGGTGCTTGAAGATACCGAGAAAGAACTCGAAGAAGCCGCGACAAGCCTCGGCGCGACGCGCCTTCAGACCTTCATGAAGGTGATCCTGCCGTCGATCATGCCGGCGTTGCTGACCGGCTTCGCGATGGCTTTCGCACGTGCGATCGGCGAGTACGGTTCGGTGATCTTCATTGCCGGCAACATGCCGATGATCTCGGAGATCACGCCGCTGATCATCATCGGCAAGCTCGAACAGTACGACTACGCGGGTGCGACGGCCGTGGCGCTGGTGATGCTGGTGATCTCCTTCGTCCTGCTGCTGGTTATCAACGGGCTGCAGGCATGGCAGCGCCGTCGCTCGGGAGCCTCGACATGAGCGCGAACGCCAGGACCATACGCCGAGAAAAGGCGGGGACGACAGAGTCGGCATGGGTGCGCTGGACGCTGATCGGCATCGCGATGGCCTTCATGTTCCTGTTCCTGGTGCTGCCGCTGGCTGCCGTCGCAGCCGAGGCGTTGCGCAAGGGCTTCGGCGCCTACGTCGATGCGTTGAAGGAACCCGATGCGTGGAGCGCCATCCGCCTGACCCTGCTGACGGCGGCGATCGCGGTGCCCATGAACCTCGTCTTCGGCATCGCGGCCGCCTGGGCGATCGCGAAGTTCGAATTCCGCGGCAAAGCCTTTCTCACGACCTTGGTGGATTTGCCCTTCGCGGTGTCGCCGGTGGTGGCGGGCTTGATCTACGTGCTGGTGTTCGGCGCGCAGGGCTGGTTCGGGCCGTGGCTCGCGGCGCATGACATCAAGATCATCTTCGCCGTGCCAGGCATCGTGCTCGCGACCGTGTTCGTGACCTTTCCCTTCATCGCGCGAGAGCTGATTCCGCTGATGCAGGCGCAGGGCACCGAGGAGGAGCAGGCCGCGATCGTGCTAGGCGCGACCGGATGGCAGACCTTCTGGCGCGTGACGCTGCCCAACATCAAGTGGGGGCTGATCTACGGCGTGATCCTCTGCAACGCGCGCGCCATGGGCGAGTTCGGTGCGGTGTCGGTCGTGTCGGGCCATATCCGCGGGCAGACCAACACCATGCCGCTGCATGTGGAAGTGCTTTACAACGAATACCAGTCCGTCGCCGCCTTCGCGGTGGCCTCGCTGCTCGCGATCCTGGCGCTGGTCACGCTCGTCATCAAGTCCTTCGTCGAATGGCGCCACGAGCGCGAGATGAAGGCCATCGCCGACCTGCCGCCCGAACGACCGACAGCCGTCGCGCCCTGAAAGAGAGAAATCATGAGTATCGAAATCCGCAACGTCAGCAAGCAGTTCGGCGACTTCCACGCGCTGCGCGATGTGAGCCTCGACGTCTCGTCGGGTGAGTTGGTCGCGCTGCTCGGCCCTTCGGGCTGCGGCAAGACCACGCTGCTGCGCATCATCGCGGGGCTGGAGACTGCCGACACCGGCAGCATCCTGTTCTCGGGCGAGGACACCACCGACGTGCATGTGCGCGAACGCCAGGTGGGCTTCGTCTTCCAGCACTACGCGCTGTTCCGCCACATGACCGTGTTCGAGAACGTGGCCTTCGGCCTGCGCGTCAAGCCACGCAGCGCGCGGCCGAGCGAGGCGCAGATCAAGTCCAAGGTTCACGACCTGCTCAAGCTGGTCCAACTCGACTGGCTGGCCGACCGCTATCCGTCGCAGTTGTCCGGTGGCCAGCGTCAGCGCATCGCGTTGGCGCGTGCGCTGGCGGTGGAGCCGAAAGTGCTGCTGCTCGACGAGCCTTTCGGCGCTCTCGACGCCAAGGTGCGCAAGGAACTGCGCCGCTGGCTGCGTCGCCTGCATGACGAACTGCACGTGACCAGCATCTTTGTCACGCACGACCAGGAAGAGGCGCTCGAAGTCGCCGACCGCGTGGTGCTGATGAACAGCGGCAAGGTCGAACAGGTCGGATCTCCGCAGGACGTGTGGGACCATCCCGCGAGCCCCTTCGTCTACGGTTTCCTCGGCGACGTGAACCTGTTCCACGGCCGCGCCCACGAGGGCGAAGTGCACGTCGAGGGCATCCGCATCGAGACGCAGGAGAGCGCGTTTGGAGATGGCAAGGCGCTGGCCTATGTGCGTCCGCACGACCTGCACATCGAACGCTACACGGCGGGCGCGACCGGCATCGTCGCGACCTTGAGCCGCGCCATCGTCGTCGGCCCCATCGCGCGGCTGGAACTCGAACCGGTCGAATCGAATCCAGATAATCCGGGCTCCGGAACCATCATCGAAGCGCAACTCCCTGCGCAACAGTTCCGGGACCTGGGCCTGAAGGAAGGCGACACCGTCGTCGCCACGCCGCGCAAGGCCCGGGTGTTCGTTGAAGAATGGGTTTCGCCTTGATCGATTGGTATTTTGGTGCGCCTCGGCGCGCGTTCGCTCTGATATTCGCTGCCTGCGTGGCGATGCTCGCCTTCGGGATGTACTTGCAGCATGTTGTCGGCCTCGAGCCGTGCCCGATGTGCATCGTGCAGCGTTACGCGTTGGTGTTGGTCGCGATCTTCGCGGGCCTCGCGGCTGCCAGCAATCGCAGGGGACTGCAGGTGACCGGATCGCTGCTGGGGCTCATCATGGCCGTCGGCGGCGCCTACACCGCCGCGCGCCAGAGTTGGCTGCAATGGCACCCGCCGGAAGTCGTGTCCTGCGGACGCGACATCTACGGAATGATCGAGACTTTCCCGCTGCAGCGCGCCCTGCCGATGATTTTCCGCGGCGCCGGCGATTGCTCTCAGATCGACTGGACCTTCCTCGGGCTGTCGATCGCGAACTGGTCCTTCATAGCCTTCACCGTGTTCGCGGTGTTGTTGCTGGCTTTGCTGTTCCGTCGTCAGAGCGGAAGCGTGTCGAAGGCCGCGTAGGCGGTTGCGAGCCAGGTCTTCACGCGCTGGCGTTCCAGCAGTCCCAGCGCGTGCGGTCCTTCGCGGTCGTTGACCGCCTTCCAGAAACTCGTGTTGCGCGCATCGATCTTGCGCATGCTGGCGTCGTGCAGCCGGGGCAGGGCAATCACGCGAGCGCCGTTCGCCGTCGCCTTGCTGAGCGACTGCGATCCGAGCAGCAGACCGAAGTCGCTTCCTCGGCCGTAGTTCTGCACGACGATGTAGTTCGGTCGATCGCCGAAGGTGTCGATCAGCACGCCCAGCAGGTCGCTCGAATCCTTGCCGTCGTCGAGCACGTGCCAGAAGTTGACCGCCACGCCGAGTTCGGCGAACACGTCGAACAGGTCGGACTCCTTGATCCAGCGCGACAGCGGCGCCAGCGTCTGCGCCGCCAGGTCGACGATCACGCTTTGCTGCGGATTGGTTTCGAAACCGTTCACGACCGTGTCGAGGCCCTCGAAGCTGTCCACCACCACCGGCGAGGCGAAGCCTTCATAGAAGCGGGTGAAGGAACTGTGCGAGCGATCGGTGTCGAAGCCGACGAAGGGCCGGCTGTGATCGATGAAATACTGCGCCAGAACCCGTGCCGTGACCGACTTGCCGACACCGCCCTTTTCGCCGCCGATGAAATTGATGGAGCTCATGAGGTTCCTGGGTGAATGGGTTGGAATGTGCGAATCATTCTAGGGGCCGAGTTATAGGAGACAGCGCTCGTTGCGCACTTTGCCCATTAAAATATGCAAAATTCGAATATGGGAATCTTGATAAGCAAATAATCTTGACTTGAACCCTCTATCTGCGCAACATGCTTTGCATAGTTGATATTTGCACAATGTAATGAGCATGACCAATCTCGCCGAAATCGGCCGCTTCCTGCGACAGGCGCGCAAGGATCGGGCCATGACGGCGTCCGAACTGGCGCTGAAAGCCGGCGTTTCCCGAAACACCCTCGGCGCGCTGGAGGCCGGGCGCGGCAATGTCGAACTGAACACCTTGCTGGCGCTGCTCAGGACGCTCGAGCTGGAAATGCAATTCGTGCCCCAGGCGGTCGCAGCCTTGACCCGCGGCGACATCGACACCAGATTCACGGGCCTGCAGGAGGAGGTCGACAGCCTGATGCCAAGGTCTCGGAGAAGCCCGCAGGCCAGGCCGATCCGATGAGCGTCGTACGGTCACTGCGCATCCGGCGGGGCAGGACGGATGTCGGCTCTCTGTTCGGGCTGGACGATGGGCGGGTGTACTTCAGGTTCGACGACGAGTACGCGAAGAACCCGAAGCGGCCCGTCCTGTCGCAGCTTTACGTGGTTGCGCCGGCCATTGCGGGCAGCAGCGAAAGAATGGCGCAGCCGATCGCCGAGGCCGAGGCCGCCACCGTCGCGCAATTGTTGGACCCCGCCCTTGACGTGAACCGCGGCGACGGCAAGTTCGGCCTGCCGCCCTTCTTCCAGAATCTGCTTCCCGAGGGGCCGCTGCGCAAGCAACTCGTCGGAGACATCGGTCTGGAACCGAATGACGAGCTCGGCCTCCTGGCCGCCTGCGGAGGCGATCTTCCCGGCGATGTCTGGGCGGACGCGGAGACGCTGGAGGAGAGCGCACTCGGGCGCCTGATCGGCCAAAGCCGCGACAGCTACGAAATGAGTTCGGGGCAGGTGCCGACGCCGCAACAGACCTCGATCTCGGGCGTGCAACCCAAGATGGCGCTGGTGCACGGCGGCCCGGGGCGCTATGTGATGCGCTCCAGGCAATCGGACGAAAAGCATTTCATCGGCAAGCTGCCGACGGCCGAATACGACCGACTGCCCGAGGTCGAATACAGCTCACTGAAGCTGGCCGCGGCAGCCGGCGTGAACACCTGCGAGGCCTCTCTGCAACCGCTGTCGGCCATCGCGGACCAGTTGCCCTATGCACTCCAGAAAGACGAACGCAACTTCCTGCTGGTGTCCCGTTTCGATCGCGACGTCGACACCGAGACCCGGCGCCTGCACATGGAGGATTTCGCGCAGGTCACGGGCACGCCGTCCGAGTACAAGTATTCGGGCACCTACGCAGCCATCGGCCTGCTGCTCAAGCGTCGCTCGGCCAAGGGGGAGGCCGACGTGGCCGAACTGCTGAGGCGCATCAAGGTCTCGGAGCTGCTCGGCAATTACGACGCGCACCTGAAGAACTTCAGCCTGATCTACCCGCCGGGCCAGACCTGGCCCGAACTGTCGAAGGCCTACGACATCGTCGCCTATGGCGTGTACTTCAAGGGTTCGGGGCACGGCCTGCAGTTCTTCCCCGGCCAGAAGGACCGGACCCTGTTGACGCCTGCAACGCTGCGCCAACTTGCCAACGCGTGGGACATCCCTGAAAAGCGGCTTTCCGAGGTTGTCGCGAACTGCGTCGATCAGGCCATGAGGACATGGCCCGTCCTGTCGAAGGAACTGCCGCTCACGCCTGCTCACCGGGCGCGACTGGCCGAGCACATCGAATCCAATGCCAGCGTCGTGTCATGGCGCAGGCGCCATCCCGACGCGGTGTGGTTCTAGGCTTCAGTGGGTGGCCGGGAGCCGGTTCGCCTCATCGCGCATGCGCTGCATGAGTTTGTCGATCATCTCGCTCGACCGAAGAATCGAGACGTGACCCTCGTCGAAGCCGAAGACGTAGTTCGCGCGGGCCTGAATGTCGGGCGCCAGCACGCTGTCCAGCGATACGGAGCCGTCGTTGTTGCCGGCGACGAAGCGCGAAGGGCCGCCGAAGCCGAAGAACAGCGTGTACCGGATGTCGGCAGGCCGTGGATTGACCATCAGTTCGCTCAGGTATGGCGAGTTCGGGGCCATGTCGAGCCATGAGCCGGGAACGCGCGTCGGCCCGATGTCCGCCCACCGTGCGGCCGAATGGCCCAACCACGGCGTGGAGATCGTCACCACGTGATGCACCGGCGGCGTGCGGCCTTCGCGCACGATGATGTTCAACGCCCCACGGGCCACCAGCCCTCCCATGCTGTGCGCGACGACGATGCTGGTGGGGAAGCCATATCGGTAGTGAAGTTCGTCGACGGCGTTGTTCAGGAACAGGGCTGAAAGGCCGATGGAAAAGCCCGACGGATAGAAGAAGACCCACGGCTGGAAGCGCGTTCGATCCAGCTTGTCGATGACGTATTCCCAGTTGCGGGGCGATCCGCCGACCCCGTGCACGAAGATCACTGGAATCCGCTTCGGGTCGTAGGGTTCGAGCATGAAGAGGCCGGCGCGGCCTTCCTCGATGAATCGCAGGGGCTGGAACAGGCCTTCGCGCACCCGGTTCGGTGCGAATCGGCCTTCGTCGATGGTGGCCTGTGCGCCGAATCCCTCGTTGCGCCGACGCACGAGTGCGGCATAGGCCTCGTCGAAGACGGGGGGCAGGGTTTTGGCGGTCGCTGTGGCTGGAATCAGGATGCGGCCAAGGCCCTTCGCCGAGGTGGGCGGATCGTCGACCGCCTCGATGCCCAGCGCGGTGCCTTCGTAGAGCACCGCGGGCTCGCCGGCTCCGTAGACCATGTCGCGATCGACGTCCTCGAAGGCGAGGATCCCGTACTGCGCTGGCGGGCCTGCGAGGTGATAGACACCCCGGCTTCTCGGAATCACGTCGAGGAAGACGGGTTCCGGCTTGGCACCGAGCCGGTACAGCACGACCACGATGGGGCCGCGAGCCTCTTTCTCGGTCTCGACGATTCCGGTGAAGTACATCGCGTCGCCCAGCCGCCTCATTTGCTGGTCGGCCTGGAGGAGCCCGCAACCGCTCGCCATGACGCAAAGCGCCATCAGCGCGATACGCAGTGCACGCGAAAGGGCTTGGGCTGGCATCGTCGGCATCAGTTCTTGGGCACCATCGAGAAGAACGGCCCGAGACTACCCAGAAACCAGTTCTGGCTGAAGTCGAGCGCGGCGCGGCGGTATTTTTCGTCTGCCTGTGCGGCGAGCAGGTCAAGTCGTGCGACCACCTTGGACAACTCTCGATCCACCACCAGGTTGCGCCCGCGTTCGCTGATCTCGGTCGCCAGCAGCAGGGGCTGTCCGTCGGGACCGGTCTTGGAGCCGATGAGCCAGAGAGAGATTTCCACATTGCGTGCGGCACGAAAGCTGTTCTCGGCGTTCACCCCATCGAGCATGGTCTGGTCCCAGGTGTTGCCATTGGCCTGCTTGAGCAGGGACGCCCAGCCCACCACCAGTGCCGCGACGCGGTCACCCTCATAGGCCTTCGGTACGGTCGTCTCGAAGGCGAGCCGGATGGCGTCGATGCCCGTCGCGCCTCGCAGTTGGGGCAGGGCGGTTTCCTGCGAAATCGAATCCCAGGTTCGTTGGACGGCGTCGTCCGAACTGGCGGCCCACTTTCGCCATTCGCGCGGATTGCGCCGGTACAGCGACACCTGTACCCGGCGGACGGACTGGAGGTTGTCGCGCAGCGCGAGGTTGGCGATGCGATTGCTGCCCGTCTGCAGCCATTCGTTGTTCGCGTAGGGTTCGGCGCGCTCGGTGGATGCGCATCCGGCCCCGCCCATCGCCGCGACGGCCGCGGCAAGCAGCAGGACACGGCGTCGGAAGGCAGGGAAAACGGGGGTCTCGCTCATGGCTCGCACGTTATCATCCTCGCCTCAGGTGGCGGCCGATCTTCCGGGTCCAGGCCAGCGAAATCTCCTTACAAATCAACACCTTGCCTTAGGGCTGACCCGCCGTGCGTCTTAATTCCATCAAGCTTTCCGGCTTCAAGTCGTTCGCCGAACCCACCAATTTCCTGTTGCCGGGCCAACTCGTGGGTGTGGTTGGCCCCAACGGTTGCGGCAAGTCGAACATCATGGACGCCGTGCGCTGGGTGCTCGGCGAATCGCGCGCCTCCGAGTTGCGCGGCGAGTCGATGCAGGACGTCATCTTCAACGGCACGACCACGCGCAAGCAGGCGAGCCGTTCGAGTGTGGAACTGGTGTTCGACAATGCCGACCATCGCGCTGGCGGCCAGTGGGCCCAGTTCGCGGAAATCGCGGTCAAGCGCGTGCTGACCCGCGACGGCAACTCCAGCTACTACATCAACAACCAGCCGGTGCGCCGGCGCGACGTGCAGGACGTGTTCCTCGGCACCGGCCTCGGCCCCCGCGCCTACGCGATCATCGGCCAGGGCACGATCAGCCGGATCATCGAATCCAAGCCCGAGGAACTGCGGCTCTTCCTCGAAGAGGCTGCCGGCGTCTCGAAATACAAGGAGCGCCGCCGCGAAACCGAGAACCGCCTCGGCGACACGCGCGAGAACCTCACGCGCGTCGAAGACATCCTGCGCGAACTCAACAGCAACCTCGAAAGGCTGGAAAAGCAGGCCGAGGTCGCCGCGCGCTACAACTCGCTGACCGGCGATGCCACGCGCAAGCAGCACCAGCTGTGGTTCCTGAAGCGCACCGAAAGCGAATCCGACCAGAGCCGCATCAAGGCGGACGCCGAGAAGGCCATCAACGACCTCGAATCGCGCACGGCCGACCTGCGCCACATCGAGGCCGAACTCGAAACCGTGCGGCAGGCGCACTACGCCGCCGGCGACCAGGTCAACCAGGCGCAGGGCAAGCTGTATGAGGCCAGCGCGGAGGTCGGCCGACTCGAAGGCGAGATCCGCTTCGTGGTCGAAGGTCGCCAGCGTGTCGAACAGCGCCTCGTGCAGTTGCGCGAACAGATCGCGCAGTGGAGCGCCCGCCGCGAGGATGCCGAAGCCGAGATCGAGACCCTGGCCGGCCAGGGCGTGAACGCCGAAGAGCAGGCCGAATTGCTGGCCGCCCAGCTCGAAGAGCACGACGCGCGCATGCCCGAGCTGGAGGACGCGCAACAGCGCGCGCAGGATGAGGCCAACGCCCAGCGCACGACGGTCGCTCAGGTGCAGCAGCAGATCCAGGTGCTCGCGGCCGACCAGCGCAACATCGAAGAGCAAAGCCGTCAGCTCAATCAGCGCGCAGAGCGTCTGCGCAGCGACCAGAACGCGCTGGCCGCGCCCGACGAAGCGCGCTTGCGAAATCTCCAGGAGCAACTCGCCGCAGCGCAGGAGGCGTCCGCCGAAGCCGACGCGCGATTGCAGGACTTGCAGGAAGCGGTGCCGCAACTCGATGACGATCGCCGCACGCGCCAGCAGGCCGTCAATACCGAGGGCGCCCGCCATGCGGAGCTCTCGGCACGGCTCGAAGCACTCAAGGCACTCCAGGAAAAGGTCAAGACCGACGGCAAGCTCGCGCCCTGGCTTGCCAAGCATGGACTCGAAAGCCTGCAAGGCCTCTGGAGCCGCATCCACATCGAGCAGGGCTGGGAAAACGCCCTCGAAGCCGCATTGCGCGAGCGACTGGGCGCGCTCGAAGTCAGCCGCCTCGACATGGTCCGCGCGTTTGGTGGTGACGCGCCGCCGGCCAAGCTGGCCTTCTACACTCCGCCAGTGGCTGGCGTGCCGCCGGGCGCGGCCACCATGCCGCGTCTGTCGGACCTGCTGCGTCTCAGCGATGCCGGCCAGCAGGCCTTGCTGGGCGAATGGCTGCATGGCTGCTTCACGGCGGAGACGCTGGAGGATGCACTCGCGCAGCGTGAGAAGCTTCAGCCCGGCGAGGTGATGTACGTCAAGAGCGGGCATGCGGTCACTGCGCACAGCGTGAGCTTCTATGCCCAGGACTCCGAGCAGGCCGGTCTGCTGGCCCGCCAGCAGGAGATGGAGAACCTGGAGCGCCAGTTGCGCGCCCAGACGCTCATCGCCGATGAGTCGCGTACCGCGCTCGCGCGCGCCGAGGCGGCCTACGGTGACGCCGCACAGCGCCTCGTCACGGCGCGCCGCGAAGCCGCCGACACGCAGTCGCGCGCGCACGAGCTTCAGGTCGAGACACTGCGCCTGTCCCAACTGGCCGAGCAGACGCGGGCGCGCAGCGAGCAGTTGTCGAATGACCTCGGCGAGGTCAACGCACAACTCGAGGAACTGCAGGAACGGCGCATCGCCGCCGAGTCGCGTTTCGAAGAGCTGGACATGCAGCTCGCCGACAGCCAGGAGCGCCACGCGCAGCTGGACGAGCGCGTGATCGAGGCAGGCCGCGCTCTGGCCGCGAGCCGCGAGCAGCATCGCAGCCTGGAGCGCCAGGCACAGGAAGCGACTTTCTCGCAGCGCACGCTCGAAGCGCGCCGCGGCGAACTCAGCCGCGCCATCGAAACGGCCACGCAGCAGACCGTCTCGCTGAACGAGGAAGACGAACGCGCCCGCGCCGAACTCGGTCGCCTGTCCGACGCGGCGGCGCAGGCCGGTCTGCAGGATGCTCTGTCGCTCAAGCTCGAACGCGAATCCGCGCTCGGCGCCTCCCGCAGCCAGTACGACGACCTCACGCTCAAGCTGCGCGCCAGCGACGAGCGCCGCCTCCAGCTCGAACGCGAACTCGACCCGCTGCGTCAGCGCATCACCGAGTTCCAACTCAAGGAGCAGGCGGCGCGCCTGGGCTTCGAGCAGTACCAGCAATTGCTGACCGATGCAGAGGCCGATCTCGAAGCGGTTGCGCTGTCGATCGAAACCGACAAGGTGCGGCTCACCGGCCTGCAAAGCGAGATCGATCGCCTGAACCGCGAAGTGGCATCGCTCGGCGCCGTCAACCTCGCGGCGCTCGACGAACTGAACGTGGCGCGCGAGCGCAAGACCTTCCTCGACTCGCAGTCGGCCGACCTGAACGAAGCCATTGGCACTCTGGAAGATGCGATCCGCAAGATCGACGCCGAGACGCGCGATCTGCTCGGCGGCACCTTCAAGATCGTCAACGAGCACTTCAGCCGCATGTTCCCCGAGCTGTTCGGTGGCGGTAACGCCAAGCTCATGATGACCGGCGACGAAATCCTCGACTCCGGCGTGCAGGTGATGGCGCAGCCGCCGGGCAAAAAGAACCAGACCATCCATCTGCTGTCGGGCGGCGAGAAGGCGTTGACCGCCATCGCGCTGGTGTTCGCGATCTTCCAGCTCAACCCCGCGCCGTTCTGTTTGCTGGACGAAGTGGATGCGCCGCTGGATGACGCCAATACCGAGCGCTATGCGAAGCTCGTGACCGCCATGAGCCGCGAAACCCAGTTTCTCTTCATCAGCCACAACAAGATCGCGATGGAAATGGCCGAACAACTCATTGGCGTGACCATGCAGGAGCAGGGCGTGTCGCGCATCGTGGCCGTGGACATGGAATCGGCCGTCTCGATGGTCGAAGCAGCCTGAGTCGACGCGGTCCATGAGCAGCCTCACCGTCGCCCTCGCCATTCTTGGCGGACTTGTCCTTGCCACCGTGGTCGGCTACAACGCCTGGACCTCGCACCGCAACGCACCGCGTCAGCCGGATGCCAAGGACAGCGAGCCGCCCGCCTCCGAAATCCCGCAGCACAAGGGCGAGCAGGAGCCCGTGCTTCACGTCGACCCGCACCAGGTTCCCGGCAACGAGCGGCACGAGCCGCTGTTCGACCCGGACCTGCCTGCGCCGACAGCGCTGACAGTGCCCGCGGCAGACCGCCGTGGCGGCCTCGATCCGCTGATCGACGTCATCGCACCGGTTTCACTGGACGGTCTCGCCTCCGGCGATGCCGCACTCGCCGCCATGCCCGCCACGCGCCGCGCCGGCAGCAAGCCGGTCGCGGTCGAAGGCCTCAACGAACACACGGGCGAATGGGAGCCGGCGGTGGCCGGCCAGCGCTACGGTGCCTTCCAGGTCGGCGTGCAACTGGCCAATCGCACGGGCGCGCTCAACGAAATCGAGTACTCCGAGTTCGTCGTCAAGGCGCAGGCCTTCGCCGATGCTGTGAACGGAGCGCCGGAATTCCCGGAAATGCTCGACGAAGTGGGGCGGGCCCGCGAACTCGACCAGTTCGCGAGTTCGCACGACGCGCAACTGGGTTTCGTGCTGCGTGCGCGGCATGCCGCGTGGAGCCCGGGCTACGTTCAGCAGAACGCCGCGCGGCTGGGCTTCGTGGCCGGCATCATTCCGGGGCGCATGGTGCTGCCCGCGGGCGAGGTGGGACTGCCGCCGATTCTGGGTCTGTCTTTCGACACGCAGGCCGCGTTGGCCGACGACCCCGCGCAATCCGCCATCCGCGAACTGACGCTGAGCCTCGACGTCCCCCAGGTGGACCGCAGCGAGCGGCCCTTCGAGCGCATGCGCGAAGCCGCTGCCACGCTCGCGCGCGAGATGGACGGCATCGTCACCGACAGCGATGGCCAGGCGTTGCGCGACGAGACCATGGACGCGATCGGCGGCGACCTCGAACAGCTTTACGACACGCTGGATTCGCGCGATCTTTCTGCTGGATCTCCGCTGGCACGTCGACTCTTCAGCTAGAGGTTCCCATGACGACGAAGCATGAAGACGCGGCTCGCGAGGCTGCCGCATTGAGCGAGCAGCTGCATCGCCACGCTCATCTCTACTACGTGCTCGATGCGCCGGAACTGCCGGACGCGGAGTACGACAAGCTCTTTCAGCGCCTGCAGGCGATCGAGGCTGAGTTTCCCGAGCTGCGCACGCCCGATTCGCCGACGCAGCGCGTGGGCGGCAAGCCGCTCGATGGATTCGTCAAGGTGCGTCACAAGGTGCCGATGCTGTCGATCCGCACCGAGACCGACATCACGCCCGCCGGCGCCAGCGCCTTCGACGCGCGCGTGCGCAAGGAGCTTGGTCTGGCCGAGGACGCCCCTCAGGTCGAATACGTCTGCGAGCTCAAGTTCGACGGGCTGGCTCTCAATCTTCGCTACGAACACGGCGTTCTGGTCCAGGCCGCGACGCGTGGCGACGGCGAGATCGGCGAGGAGGTCACGCAGAACATCCGCACGGTCCAGCAGATTCCGCTGCGCCTGCAGGGCAAGGCGTCGGAGATTCCGCCGGTGGTGGAAGTGCGCGGCGAGGTCTACATGCGGCGCGACGATTTCGATTCGCTCAACGAGCGCCAGCGCGAGAAGATCGCGGCGGGCCAGAAGAACGAGAAGGTGTTCGTGAACCCGCGCAACGCTGCAGCCGGCGCGGTTCGCCAGTTGGACCCTGCGATCGCGGCCAGCCGTCCGCTCAGCTTCTTCGCCTATGGTCTCGGCGAAGTCACGCCGCCCGATCAGGGTGGCCCCGATTGCCCGACGCAGTTCGACTGGCTCCAGCAGTTCCACGCCTGGGGCTTTCCGGTTGCGAGCCAGACCACGCGCGCGCGTGGTGCGATCGAGCTGATCGCATTCCACGAGACGACGGGGCGTCAGCGCGATGCGCTGCCCTATGACATCGACGGCGTGGTCTACAAGGTGGACAGCCTCGAGCTGCAGCGGCAACTCGGCTTCGTCTCGCGCGAGCCGCGATGGGCCGTGGCGCACAAGTACCCGGCGCAGGAACAGCTCACGGAGGTGCTCGCGATCGAGGTACAGGTGGGCCGCACCGGCAAGCTCACGCCGGTGGCCAAGCTGGCGCCGGTGTTCGTGGGCGGCGTCACGGTGACCAATGCCACGCTGCACAACGAGGACGAGGCGCGGCGCAAGGACGTGCGGGTCGGTGACACGGTCATCGTGCGGCGCGCCGGCGATGTCATTCCCGAGGTGGTCGGCGTGCTGCCCGAAAGTGCGGCCAGGCCCGACGATCAGCGCGGCGCGGTCTTCACCATGCCTCGCCAGTGCCCGGTGTGCGGCTCCGATGCTTTGCGCGAAGAGGGCGAGGTCGACTATCGCTGCACCGGCGGCCTCTTCTGCGGTGCACAACGCAAGGAAGCCATCCTCCATTTCGCGGCGCGGCGCGCACTCGACATCGAGGGCCTCGGCGACAAGCTGGTCGAGCAACTGGTGGACACCAACCTGATCCGCACGCTGCCGGACCTGTACAAGCTCGGTTTCAGCACGCTGGCCGGCCTGGACCGCATGGCGGACAAGTCGGCGAAGAACATCGTCGATGCGCTGGAGGCTTCGAAGAAGACCACGCTGCCGCGCTTCCTGTTTGGCTTGGGCATCCGGCACATCGGCGAGAGTACCGCCAAGGATCTCGCCAAGCATTTCGGCAAGCTCGACGCGATCATGGACGCGACCGAGGAGCAGCTTCTTGAAGTCAACGACGTGGGGCCGGTGGTCGCGACCAGCCTTCGCACCTTCTTCGACCAGGCGCACAACCGTGAAGTCGTCGAGCAGCTCCGCGCCTGCGGCGTGCATTGGGAAGAGGGCGAACCCGCCGCGCGCGCGCCGAAACCGCTGGCGGGCAAGACCTTCGTGATCACCGGTACGCTTCCTACACTGGGCCGCGATGAGGCCAAGGACAAGCTGGAATCCGCCGGCGCGAAAGTGGCCGGCTCCGTGAGCAAGAAGACCGACTACGTGGTGGCAGGCACCGAGGCCGGCAGCAAGCTCGACAAGGCGCGCGACCTGGGCGTGGCGGTGATCGACGAGGCGCAGATGCTCGAGATCCTCGAAAAGGGTCTACCGTAGGGCCTTTGGGATTTGCCCTGTCAACAGCGGCGCTCGCGGTCCGTTGAACGGCTAGATGACCCCAGGAGGCTCGAATGGTCCGAATTCGCTCTCTGTCCGCCGGCATTGCCATCGGTGCCGCCGCTTTTCTGGGCGGCTGTGTGGCCCCTGGCCCGTACTACGCCGCCGGCGGCTATCCGTACTACGTCGAACCGGGACCGGTGGTCGTGTCGCCCTCGGTCTATGTCGGCGCGGGCTGCTGCTGGGGCAACTACTGGGGGGGCGGCTATTGGGGGCGCCCGGCCTATTGGGGTGGTTACTATGGGCGGCCTTACTACGGCTACTACGGGCGCGGGAGCTACTACGGGCATCCGGGCTATTACGGCCGGGGCGGTTACTACGGCGGTAACTATGCGCGCGGCGGGGGCTACTACGGAGGCCGCGGCGGAAGGCGGTAGCGGCGCGCGGCAGACTGCCGCCCCGGTCCTCGGAGCCGCGCCACCGCGATAATCCCGCGATGGCCATTCGTGAAATCCTCAAGATGGGCGACCCCCGCCTGCTGCGCGTTGCGCGGCCGGTTGCTGCCTTCGATACCGACGAACTGCACCTGCTGGTGCGCGACATGTTCGAGACCATGCATGTCGTCAATGGCGCCGGTCTGGCCGCGCCCCAGATAGGGGTCGACCAGCAGGTCGTGATCTTCGGGACCGACACCGTCAATCCGCGCTATCCGGACGCGCCGGTCGTGCCGCGAACGGTGCTCGTGAACCCCATCATCACACCGATCGGCGTCGAGGAAGAAGAGGGCTGGGAAGGGTGTCTGTCGGTGCCGGGCCTGCGCGGCGTGGTGCCGCGCTTTGCCAACATCCGGTACACGGGCTTCGACCCGTTTGGCGACCCGATCGACCGCACCGTGAGCGGGTTCCACGCCCGGGTCGTTCAACACGAGGTGGACCACCTGCTGGGCAAGCTCTACCCGATGCGGATGCGCGATTTCTCGCGCTTTGGCTACACCGAGGTCCTGTTTCCAGGACTCGATGCGGGCGAGGACGACTGACGCCCCCCGCCGCCAGTCCCTTCAGTTGTACTTGCCGCTGGTGCCGCCGACGCTAAAGCGACCGGCGCCGAGGAGGGCGACTGCCAAGGCGGCAAACAGGAACAATCCCTGCAACTCCAGGGCCCAGCCGCCAGACTTGCCGAGCGATCCGATGTCCTTGAGGTGCACGAGCCAGATGGCGACCAGCATGTTGATGACCGTGATCCACGCTGCCGGACGCGTGTAGATGCCTACGATCATCAGGACCGGTGCAACGATTTCGCCGATAAAGACCAGATAGGCCAGCGCAGCGGGCAGCCCATGGGAAGTGAGCATGCCTGCGATGCCGCCGACCCCGCCTGTGATCTTGGCGATGCCGTGCAGCAGGATCAGGATGCCGAGGGCGAGGCGCAGAACGAGTTTGCCGGTGTCGTCGGAACGGATCATGAGAAAGCCTTTCAGTTGAAAAATCAGGCGCGATTGTGGTCGATAAGGAGGGCGTTCCGGCGAATTTGCTTCCGACCGAAGGTTCTTTGGCAGACTCCGGCGGCCGCCCGTAAACTGCCCGCTGCTTCCATTTCGAAGAGAGAGAAGAGGATCCCAGAATGAATCAATGCTTCCGTCCGGCACTTGCCGCTGCCGCCGCCGCCCTGGCCTTCGTGGCCGCACCGGCCTTTGCGGGCAAGACACTCGACGCGGTCAAGCAACGCGGCACGGTCAAGTGCGGCGTGACCAACGGCGTGGCCGGTTTCTCGGCGCCCGACACGCAGGGCAACTGGTCGGGGCTGGATGTCGACACCTGCCGCGCCATCGCGGCGGCAGTGCTGGGCGATGGCAAGAAGGTGGAGTTCGTGCCGCTGAACTCGCAGCAGCGCTTCTCGGCCCTGCAGGCCGGCGAGATCGACATCCTGGCGCGCAACACCACCTGGACGCTGACGCGTGACGCATCGCTCGGCTTTCATTTCACGACCATCACTTACTACGACGGCCAAGGCTTCCTGGTGCCGAAGAAGATCAAGGTGACGAGCGCCAAGCAACTCAAGAACGCCACCATCTGCACCCAGTCGGGCACCACCAACGAGAAAAATGTCGCCGACTATTTCAAGGCACAGAACATCCCGGTCAAGACGGTCGTGTTCGAGAGCTTCGAAGCCTCGTTCAAGGCCTTCTTCGCCGGCCGTTGCCAGGCCTTCACCACGGACACCTCGGCGCTCGCGGGCCTGCGCAACAAGGAGGCGCCCAACCCGGACGACTACGTCATCCTTCCCGAACTGATCTCGAAGGAGCCCCTCGCACCGCTGGTGCGCCGTGGCGACGACGAATGGTTCGCCATTGCCAAGTGGGTGCCCAATGCGCTGATCGAGGCCGAGGAGTACGGCGTCACCCAGGCCAACATCGACGAGCTCAAGGCAGGCAGCAAGGACCCTGCGCAACAGCGCCTGGTCGGCACCGGCGATGACCTGGGCAAGCTGCTGGGCCTGGACAAGGATTGGTCCTACCGCGCGATCAAGGCGGTGGGCAACTACGGTGAAATCTTCGAGCGCAATGTCGGACCGAAGTCGGTGCTCAAGCTGCCGCGCGGAACGAACAATCTGTGGAACAAGGGCGGGCTGATGTACGGATTGCCGGTGCGATGAGCGCGGCGCCGGGCCGCTCGGACATCGGTCCGGCGCCCGATGGGCGCCGCGGCGTCTGGCTGGCCTGGGCGGCACAGGCGTTGCTGATTGCGGTGGTGGCGGGTGGCGCTTTCTGGCTCGTTCACCATGCGCTCGAAGTGCTGCGCGCGCGCGGTGTGCGATCCGGGTTCGACTTTCTCCTGCAGCCTGCCGGATTCGAGATCTCCGAAGGCTGGCTCGACTTCCACGCGGGCCAGCCCTTCTGGCGAGCCTTTCTTGCCGGACTGATCAATACCATTCGCGCGGCGGTTCCTGCAGCCGTCATGGCGGTCCTGCTGGGGACGCTGATCGGCATCGGCCGTCTCGCCCCGCATGTGCTCGTGCGGGGCCTGTGCGGTGCCTACGTCGAGACGGTGCGCAATGTTCCGCTGCTGGTGCAATTGCTGATGCTGTACTTCGCGCTGACGCAACTGCTGCCTGATTCGACGGAGCCGCTCGAACTGTTGCCGGGCTTCTGGCTCAGCAAGGGAGGGCTCTCGATGCCGTGGCCGGTCGCGGATGAGGGCGCCGTGTGGCCCAGCCACTTCGAATGGCCCGAGCGCGGCAGCTTCAACGTGAGCGGCGGCGCGGCATTGAGTCCGGAATACCTCGCGGTCGTGATCGCGCTGGCGCTCTACACCGCGGCCTTCGTTGCGGAGATCGTGCGTGCCGGGATCACCTCCGTGTCGCAGGGCCAGAAGCTCGCGGCGCAGGCGCTCGGCCTGTCGTCGTGGCAGCAACTGCGGCTGGTGGTGATGCCGCAGGCCTTGCGCGTGATCGTGCCGGCGCTGACCAATCAGTTGTTGAGCCTGACGAAGAACTCGTCGCTGGCCGTGGCGGTGGGCTATCCGGAGCTGGTATCGATCGCCAATACCTCGCTCAATTCGACGGGCCGAGCGTTCGAATGCATTGCCGTGATCATGGTCGTGTATCTCGCGCTGTCGCTTGTCATCTCGGCCGGAATGAATCGATACAACACGCGCGTCGCGCTGAGAGGCTGGCGTTGATCGGCGCGACACACCAGGCCATCGCATGGCGCAAGGAACTGTGGGGCTCGCCAGTTCGCGGGGTTTCGACGATCGTGCTGATGCTCCTGTTCGCCTGGGCCGGCTATCACGCGGTGGACTGGGCGGTGTTGCACGCCGTGTTCCGTCCCGACGCGGAAGCCTGCCGCGCGGTGCAGCATGGCGCGTGTTGGGGTGTGATCGCCGAGAAGTGGCGGCCGATCCTGTTCGGCCGCTATCCCTATGAGGACCAGTGGCGACCGGCGATCGCCGTCACCGTGCTGTCGCTGACCACCATTCTCAGCGCCTGGCCGCGTACTTGGCGGTGGTGGTTGTTTCCGTTGTGGGTCGTGGTGCTCGCGTTCTTCGTCGTGATGATGCGCGGCGGCGTCCTCGGCCTGGAACTGGTGCCCACCAATCGCTGGGGCGGCTTGCCGCTGACCATCGGGCTGGCGGTGGTCGGGCTTGCCCTTGCCTTTCCGCTGGCGCTGCTGCTGGCGCTGGGCCGGCGGTCGCAATGGCCGGTGGTGCGCACCCTTTGCGCGACGTACATCGAGCTGGTGCGCGGCGTGCCGCTGATCTCGGTCCTGTTCATGGCCTCGTTCCTCCTGCCGCTGTTGTGGCCCGCGGGATGGCAGCCCGACGTGCTGCTGCGTGTGCTCGCGGGACTTTCGCTGTTCGTCGCGGCCTATCTGGCCGAGATCATCCGCGGCGGCCTGCAGGCGGTGCCGCGCGGACAGACGGAGGTCGCGATGGCGCTCGGCTTCGGCCGCTGGCCGGTGCAGCGCGACATCGTGCTGCCGCAAGCGCTGCGCCTCGTCGTGCCGGCGCTGACCAACAACGTGGTCGGCACGCTGAAGGACACCTCGCTCGTCACGGTGGTGGGCCTGTTCGAGCTGACGGGCGCGCTGGGTCTCGCGCTCGGTGGCGACCCGACGTGGCGGCCCTTCTACCTCGAGGGCTACCTGTTCATCGCGCTGGTCTACTGGGTGCTTTGTTTCGGGTTGTCGCGCTACAGCGTGTGGCTGGAGCGGCGGCTGGCGGCAGGGCGCGACTAGCGATCTTCGGCTTTGCGGATGGTCAGTTCGGCGTAGCCGGTGGCCGCATCAAACTCGCGAGTCAATCGCCATTCCGGCAGCCACGCCACCAGCACTTCGGCGGTCGTTCGCACCACGCAGCCGGGCGCGACATGGCCGCCGAATATCTGGCCTTGCGCGTCGGCGACGCTCATGTGCAGGTGCGATCCGTCGGGAGACAGGGTGCCGGAGAGTGTGAGGATTTCCAGGTCACCCGCGAGCGCCTCCGGCGTCTCGACGCCGGCAAAGCGCAGGCGTGCGGCGCTCAGGCTGCCAATGCCCGCAACGACGAATG
Source organism: Variovorax sp. J22R115 (assembly GCF_030317005.1). Classification (NCBI taxonomy): domain Bacteria; kingdom Pseudomonadati; phylum Pseudomonadota; class Betaproteobacteria; order Burkholderiales; family Comamonadaceae; genus Variovorax; species Variovorax sp. J22R115. The sequence goes on from NZ_JASZYM010000012.1 coordinate 200,553, forward strand.
CGGCTGCACAGCCGTGCAATGCCAGCGCTGCATCGAGCGTGCGGCGCAGGTCGTCGCCGGGATTCAGGCGCAGCGGCGTCGCGTCCAAGTCCTGCTCCTCAGGCTGCCAGCGCGTCGAGCAACTCCGTCTCGATCGCCAGTTGGGCCCGCTGCCCTTGCAGCTCGGGCCCGCTGATCAAGAACGTGTCCTCGACACGCTCGCCGAGCGTCGTGATCTTGGCGAGTTGCAGGTTCAGATGGTGGCGCGCCAGCACGCGCGCCACTGAATACAGCAGGCCCGCCCGGTCGCTCGCCGAGATGTTGAGCAGCCAGCGCTGCGCCTTCTCGTCGGGCAGCAGGCTGATGCGAGGCTTGATCGGGAAGCTGCGCACCCGGCGGGATACGCGGCCCTTGCTCGGTGCGGGCAGGGGGCCCGCTTCGGTCAGCGTCTTGGTCAGGCCGGCCTCGACCATGTTGATCAGGTCGCGATAGTGCTCGGGGATGAAGGTGGTAACCACCTGGAAGGTATCGAGCGCGAAGCCGTTGGTCGCCGTGTGCACCTTGGCATCCAGAATGCTGAACGACGACTGGTCGAAATAGCCACAGATGCGCACGAACAGGTCGGGTTGGTCGGGCGTGTAGACCACCACCTGCAACCCTTCGCCCACCGGCGAAAGCCGGGCGCGCACGATGGGCGGGGTCTGGGGGTCGATCGGCACGCCCGGATGCGGCACGTGGCGAGACAGCTGCTTGGCGTGCCAGGCGATCTCCGACGCGTCGTGACGCATGAAGTAGCCGACGTCGAGCGTCTCCCACAGCGCCTTGTGCGCATCCAGCGGCTCGGCATGCAGCGCGAGTTGGACCAGGGCCTCGCGCTTGCGCGACTCGGTCTCCGCGCCGGGGTCGGGCATGCGCCCGCCGAAGGCGCGCAGAGTGTAGCGGTAGAGGTCTTCGAGGAGCTTGCCCTTCCACGCGTTCCACACGCGCGGCGAGGTGCCCCGGATGTCGGCGATGGTGAGCAGGTAGAGGGCCGTCAGGTAGCGCTCGTTGCCGACCCGCTTGGCGAAGGTGCCGATCACCTCCGGGTCGCCCAAGTCCTGCTTCTGCGCGACCTGGCTCATCACCAGGTGCTCCGAGACCAGGAACTCGATGAGCTTGGCGTCTTCGCGCGGAATCTCGTGCTGCCGGCAAAAGCGCCGCACGTCGCGCGCGCCCAGCGTCGAATGGTCGCCGCCGCGGCCTTTGGCGATGTCATGGAAGAGCGCCGCGATGTACAGGATCCAGGGCTTGTCCCAGCCGGCGGCGAGCTGCGAGCAGAAGGGGTACTCGTGCGCATGCTCGGCAATGAAGAAGCGGCGCACGTTGCGCACCACCATCAGGATGTGCTGGTCGACCGTGTAGACATGGAACAGGTCATGCTGCATCTGCCCCACGATGCTGCGGAACACGCGCAGGTAGCGGCCGAGCACCGATGTCTGGTTCATGAGCCGGAGTGCATGCGTGATGCCGCGTGGCTCCAGCAGCATGCGCATGAAGGTCATGTGGTTCACGCGGTCGTTGCGGAACTTGCTGTCCATGACATGGCGCGCGTTGTAGAGGGCGCGCAGCGTCCGGGCCGACAGGCCGTTGACGCCGATGGTCTTCTGGTAGAGCAGGAAGGTTTCGAGGATCGCGTGCGGATCCTTCAGGTAGAGGTCGTCGCTCGCGACCTCGATCAGTCCGGCCTTTTCGAAGAAGCGCTCGTTGATGGGCGTCGGCTCCTCGGCCTGCGGCTGCAGTCGATCGGCGATGTTGAGCAGCAGGATCTGGTTGAGCTGCGTGACCGCCTTGGCCGCCCAGTAGTAGCGGCGCATCAGCGCCTCGCTCGCCTTGCGCTGCGATTCGCCGACGTACCCGAAGGTGGCGGCCACGGCGGTCTGCAGGTCGAACACCAGACGGTCTTCGCGCCGGTTGGCCGTGACGTGCAGACGCGCGCGGATCAGGCACAGCAGCGCCTCGTTGCGCTTGATCTGCTGGATCTCGAAGGTGGTGGCCAGGCCGTTCTTGGCGAGGTCGTCCCATCGGTTGCCGAAGCCAGCGGCCTTGGTCATCCACAGGATGGTCTGCAGGTCGCGCAGGCCGCCGGGAGATTCCTTGCAATTGGGTTCGAGTGCGTACGGCGTGTTCTCGAACTTCTGGTGCCGGTGCCGCATCTCCTGCGACTTGGCGGTGAAGAAGGCCTGCGGGTCCATGGCCGCAAGGAAGTTCTTGCGAAACGCGGTGTAGAGCTTCTTGTCGCCGACGACCAGGCGCGATTCGAGCAGCGAGGTCTGTACCGTCACGTCCTTGGCGGCCTCGGCCAGGCATTCGGCGACCGTGCGGACGCTGGAGCCGATCTCGAGTCCCGCATCCCAGCAGTGGCCGATGAAGGCTTCGAGCCGCGCAGGGTCGATGTCCGCCCCGTGTCCCTCGGGCAACAGCAGCAGCACGTCGACGTCCGAGTAGGGGAAGAGTTCGCCCCGTCCGAAACCGCCGACCGCGACCAGCGCAAGCTGGTTGCCGAATCCGGCGTCCGACCACAGCGCGCTCAGGGTCTCGTCGGCCAGGGCGGCGAGCTGGCGCAGCACCGTGTGGACGCTGCGCGCGGGCGCACGCGCGCTGCGCAGCTGATCGAACAGGGCCAGCTTGTGCGTCCGGTAGGCGTCACGCAACGATGGGATGTCCACCATGAGCGCCCTGAAAGGCCGGCGCTGCGTCAAGCCGCGGCGCTGACGAACGCGGGGGTCGGCGGGCTGCCTGCCGACAGCGTGAGCACTTCGTAGCCGGTGTCGGTGACCAGCACCGTGTGTTCCCACTGCGCCGACAGCGAATGGTCGCGTGTGACGATGGTCCAGCCGTCGTACTGTCCGCCCTTGGCGTCTTCCTTGATGTCGCGCTTGCCGGCGTTGATCATCGGTTCGATGGTGAAGGTCATGCCGGGCTTGAGTTCCTCGAGCGTGCCGGGCTTGCCGTAGTGCAGCACCTGCGGCTCTTCATGGAAGCCGCGGCCGATGCCGTGGCCGCAGAACTCGCGCACCACCGAGAAACCGTTGCTCTCGGCAAAACGCTGGATCGCGAAGCCGATGTCGCCCAGGCGAACGCCCGGTTTGACCTTGACGATGCCGTGCCACATCGCCTCGTAGGTGAAGGCGCACAGGCGCTTGGCCGCGATGGAAGCGTCGCCGACGATGAACATGCGGCTGGTGTCGCCGTGCCAGCCGTCCTTGATGACGGTGATGTCGCAATTGACGATGTCGCCCTTCTTGAGCGGCTTGTCGTTCGGGATGCCGTGGCACACCACGTGGTTGACCGAGGTGCAGATCGACTTGGGGTAGGGCACGCTGCTGGCGCCCATGTAGTTGAGGGGGGCCGGGATCGCGCCCTGGACCTGCGTGATGTAGTCGTGGGCGAGCTTGTCGATTTCGTTGGTGGTCACGCCGGGCTTGATGTGCGGAGTGATGTAGTCCAGCACTTCGGAGGCGAGGCGGCAGGCCACGCGCATGCCGGCCACGCCTTCGGCGTCTTTGTAGGTAATGCTCATGCCGGGAATTATCCCATCGGAGCCGTTAAAATTCAGGGTTAGCGCGGATGGCCCCAGTCAGCGGCCGCCGCCTCGATTTCTTCATTCTCAACGCGGCCGCCCGGCCGATCCGACTGTGACGTTGCCCGTGAATCCGCTTTCCCATTCCGCGCCCCCTGTGGTGACTTTCTTCGAGGGCGGCAGCGCGCTCAGCGAGTTCCGGGCCCGCCAGCTCCTGCCCCGGCTGCAGGCCGTCGATCCGCGCATCGAGGGCCTGAGCGCCCGCTTCGTGCATCTGGTCGTCACCGAGACGGCATTGGACGCGGCCGGACGCGAGCGTTTCGCCGCGCTGCTGGGTTATGGCGAGCCCTTCGTCGCCCCGGCCAGGTCCGGGCCGACCATCGTCGTCACCCCGCGGCTGGGCACGGTGTCGCCCTGGGCCTCCAAGGCGACCGACATCGCGCACAACTGCGGACTCGCGCTGCGCCGCGTCGAGCGCGTCACCGAATACCACCTGACCCTGAAGGCGCCGCTGCTCGACAAGGCCCTGGGCAAGGCCGCCACGCTGGAAGGCGACAAGCTCGCCGCCGTTGGCGATCTGCTGCATGACCGAATGACTGAATCGGTCCTGGCCCAGCTGGACCAGGCCGCCAATCTCTTCGCCGAGTTGCCGGCCCAGCCGATGGCGCAGGTCGACGTGCAGGGTGGTGGCCGCGCCGCGCTGGTCGAGGCCAACAAGAACTTCGGACTCGCACTGGCGGAGGATGAGATCGACTATCTGGTCGACGCCTTCACCCGGCTCGGCCGCAATCCGAGCGACGTCGAGCTGATGATGTTCGCGCAGGCCAACAGCGAGCACTGCCGCCACAAGATCTTCAACGCCGACTTCATCATCGACGGTCAGTCGCAGCCGCAGAGCCTGTTCTCGATGATCCGGCACACCGAGCGCCAGAGCCCGCAGCACACGGTCATCGCCTATGCCGACAACGCCTCGGTGATGGAAGGCACGCAGATCGAGCGCTTTGTAGCCGCCTCGGAGTCGGGCAGCTACGAAAAGCAGAACGCCCTGAGCCACGTGCTCATGAAGGTCGAGACGCACAACCACCCGACGGCCATCTCGCCTTTCCCGGGCGCATCGACCGGCGCGGGCGGCGAGATCCGCGACGAGGGCGCCACCGGGCGCGGCTCGAAGCCGAAGGCGGGCCTGACCGGCTTCACTGTCTCAAAGCTCTGGCCGGAAGAGGGCAGCTACGGCAAGCCGGGCCAAATTGCGAGCCCGCTGCAGATCATGACCGAGGGCCCGCTGGGCGGCGCCGCGTTCAACAACGAATTCGGCCGGCCTAACCTGCTTGGCTACTTCCGAGAATACGAACAGGCCATCACCAGCGACGGCGACACCGTGCAGCGCGGCTATCACAAGCCGATCATGATCGCGGGCGGGCTCGGCAGCATCGACGCCAAGCAGACCAAAAAGATCCAGTTTCCGGCCGGTGCCTTGCTGATCCAGCTGGGCGGGCCCGGCATGCGCATCGGCATGGGCGGCAGCGCGGCGAGTTCGATGGCGACCGGCGCCAATGCGGCCGAACTGGACTTCGATTCGGTGCAACGCGGCAACCCGGAGATCGAGCGCCGTGCGCAGGAAGTCATCAACCATTGCTGGCAGCAGGGCGACGCCAACCCCATCCTCGCGATCCACGACGTGGGCGCCGGCGGCCTGAGCAATGCCTTCCCCGAGCTCACCAACGACGCCGGGAGGGGCGCACGCTTCGACCTGCGCGCCGTGCCGCTCGAGGAATCGGGCATGGCGCCGAAGGAAATCTGGTGCAACGAAAGCCAGGAGCGCTACGTGCTGGCCATCGCACCGGAATCGCTCGAGCAGTTCCGCGCCTTCTGCGAACGCGAGCGCTGCCCGTTCTCTGTGGTCGGCGTCGCGACGGAGGCTCGCCAACTGCTCGTGGCCGACGAAGGTGCCGAGGCGCAGCCAGTCGACATGCCGATGGACGTGCTGCTCGGCAAGCCGCCCAAGATGCTGCGCGACGTGAAGACCGTCGAGCGCCGCTTCAAGCCACTGAACCTCACGGGCGTCGACCTGCAGAAGGCCGCGATCGACGTGCTGTCGCATCCCACCGTCGCATCCAAGCGCTTCCTCATCACGATCGGCGACCGCACCGTGGGCGGGCTCAGCCATCGCGACCAGATGGTCGGCCCCTGGCAAGTGCCCGTGGCTGATTGCGCAGTGACGCTGGCCGACTACAAGGGCTTTGCGGGCGAGGCGATGAGCATGGGCGAGCGCACCCCGCTCGCGGCCATCGATGCACCTGCCTCTGGCCGCATGGCGGTGGGCGAGGCCATCACCAATCTGCTGTCAGCGCCCATCGAGCTGTCGAGGGTCAAGCTGTCGGCCAACTGGATGGCCGCTTGCGGCGAGCCGGGCGAGGACGCCGCGCTCTACGAGACCGTCAAGGCAGTGGGCCTTGAACTGTGCCCGGCGCTCGGCATCTCGATCCCGGTCGGCAAGGACTCGCTGTCGATGCGCACGCAATGGCAGGATGGCGGCGAGCAGAAGAAGGTCACGTCGCCGGTCAGCCTGATCGTGAGCGCCTTCGCCACGCTGGCCGATGTGCGCGGCACGCTCACGCCGCAGCTCGACGCCAACGAGCCCGATACCACGCTGGTGCTCGTCGACCTCGGCCGCGGCCAGCACCGCATGGCCGGCAGCATCCTGGCGCAGACTCTCGCGCAGAGCGGCGATACGGTGCCCGACCTGGACGATCCGCAAGATCTGGTCAAGCTGGTCGCGGCGGTCAATGCGCTGCGCGCCGAGGACAAGATCCTCGCAATGCACGACCGCAGCGACGGAGGCCTGTTCGCAGCTGCGTGCGAGATGGCCTTTGCCGGACACGTCGGCGTGGCGCTCAATGTCGACCTGCTGGTCACCGAGGGCGACGGTATCAGCGACAGCCGTGCCGAATACGGAGATGCGAAGAACTGGGCCGGCCAGGTCAGTGCCCGCCGCGAGGAACTCACGCTCAAGGCGCTCTTCAACGAAGAGCTCGGCATGCTGCTCCAGGTGCGGACGGCCGAACGCAACGAGGTCATGCAGACACTGCGTGCCCACGGCCTCAGCACGCACAGCCACTTCGTCGGCAAGACCCGCCTCGCCAGCTCGACCATGGACGCCGGCAAGGGCAAGGTCGAGGTGTGGCGCGACGCCAAGTCCGTCTTCAGCGCCAATCTCAGCGACCTGCATCAGGTCTGGGATTCGGTCAGCTGGAAGATCTGCCGCGAGCGCGACAACCCCGAATGTGCCGATGCCGAACACGCCGCGGCCGGAGATCCGCAAGACCCTGGCGCGCTCGTGGTGCTGGCGGCCGGAGTGGCCGAGAACGTTGCGGCGCCCTTCCTGAATCTCGCCAGGCCCAAGGTCGCAATCCTGCGGGAGCAGGGCGTCAACTCGCACGTCGAAATGGCCTACGCCTTCACCGAAGCAGGCTTCGAGGCCTACGACGTCCACATGACGGACCTGCAGATGGGCAGGGCAGACCTCGCTGATTTCAAGGGCGTGGTCGCTTGCGGCGGCTTCAGCTACGGCGACACGCTGGGCGCCGGCATCGGCTGGGCGCGCAGCATCACTTTCAACCCGAAGCTGGCGGATCAATTCAAGGGCTTCTTCGGTCGGGACGACACCTTCGGCCTCGGCGTCTGCAATGGCTGTCAGATGTTCGCCGAACTGGCCGACATCATCCCCGGCGCCGAAGCCTGGCCGCGCTTCACGACCAATCAGAGCGAGCGTTTCGAGGCCCGGCTGTCGATGGTCGAAGTGCTCGATTCGCCCAGCCTCTTCTTCGCCGGCATGGCCGGCAGCCGCCTGCCGATCGCAGTGGCGCACGGCGAGGGCTATGCCAACTTCAAGCACCGTGGCGACCCGGCCAAAGCGATCGCCGCGATGCGCTTCGTCGACAACCTCGGCCAGGCGACCGAGCGTTATCCGTTCAATCCGAATGGCAGCGCAGGCGGCCTCACCTCCGTGACCACCGCCGATGGACGTTTCACCGCGCTGATGCCTCACCCCGAGCGCGTGTTCCGAAACATTCAAATGAGCTGGACATCAAGCGACAAGAGCGAATTCAGCCCCTGGATGCGGATCTGGCGCAACGCCAGAAAATGGGTGGATTGAGCACCAGCGCCCAACGAAAAAGCGGCCCAAGGGCCGCCTTTTTCTTGTTCGAGAAACACCGCTGAACCGGCCTAGCCGGGCTGCTGGTGTTGCCCCCGGCGAGGGGGTGGGCGGCTACACGAAGTGAGCCAACCTGGGGGAGTGCCAATTATTCGACCTTTGCCTTCGCGCGCAGGTCTTCCTGATACTTCTGCAGGCGCTGCTGTTGCAGCTGTTGCGTGATCTGCGGCTTGACCTCTTCGACCTTCGGCAGTTGCGCCTGGCGAATGTCATCCACGCGGATGATGTGATAGCCGAACTGCGACTTGACCGGCGCGGCAGTCGTCTCGCCCTTCTTGAGCTTGATCATCGCTTCCGAGAACTCGGGGACGAAGCTCGCAGGCGCCGCCCAGTCCAGGTCGCCGCCGTTCGCACCCGATCCCGGATCCTTGCTTTGCTTCTTTGCGATGTCTTCGAACTTCGCACCCTTCTTGAGTTCGGCCAGAATCTTCTTGGCTTCGTCTTCTGTGGCGACCAGGATATGGCGGGCCTTGAATTCCTTGCCGCTGTTGGCTGCGACGAACTTGTCGTATTCGGCCTGCACGTCGGCGTCGGAGACGGCGTTGGTCTTGCGGAAGTTCTCGAACAGCTGGCGGATCAGGATGGCCTGGCGGGCCAGTTCGAGCTGGTTCTTGTAGTCGTCCGTGGCGTCCAGGCCTTGCTTCTGGGCCTCTTGCATGAAGACTTCACGCGCGATCACTTCTTCGCGCAGCTGGCTCTGCATTTCCGGCGTGACCGGGCGACCCGCCGCAGCGAGTTGCTGCGCCAGCACGTCCATGCGTGCCTTCGGCACCGGCTTGCCGTTGACGATGGCCGCATTCTGCGCAAAGGCAGCGACGGGCAGGGCGCCAACGAGTACGGCGGCCGCGACGGCCTGCAAGATGTGTTTCTTCATAGAGGGAGCCTCGGTCCTGGAGGAGAAAACGCGCAGTTGTTTTGGAAAGCGCTTGTATTGAAAGGGGGGAGTTTTTCGCCGCACAGAGGAGGCGGGGAAAGATCAAAGCGCTTCAAAGCGTCTCGATGGCAATCGCGTGAAGGCCCTGTGCGATGAAAAGTTGCAGCGCATCATACACAAGCCGATGGCGCGCCACGCGGGGCTTGCCGGCGAACAGCGGGGAGGCGATGCGCACCCTGAAATGCGTGCCATAGCCCTCCGGTCCTGCACCAGCGTGACCGGCGTGCGAGGCGCTTTCGTCGATCACTTCGAGCACGGTGGGCTGAAGTGCATCGCGCAGACGCACCTCAAGATCCTTGGAGGTCGGAAGGCTCATGCTGCGGGCTTGTCAGACTTGAGGTACGGAGAGATATAGAGGCCCTGTGCGACCAGGAAGACGATCGGGAACACATAGCCCCACAGCTTGAAGTTGACCCATGCCTCGGTGCTGAAATACGCCGCCACATAACCGTTGATGACGGCCATGAAGAGGCAATACGCGATCCACGCCACGTTGAGGCGTCCCCAGATGTGCGTCGGCAACTCCAGTTGCGCGCCCAGCAGCATCTTGAGGAAGTTCTTCCTGAATCCCCACAGCGCCACGGCCAGCGCCAGCGCCATCGCGCCGTAGAGCACGGTCGGCTTCCACTTGATGAAGCGATCGTCGTGCAGCACGAGTGTGAGCGTTCCGAATAGCAGGATCAACACCAGCGTGGCCTTCTGCATTGGCAGCAACTTGCGCTCGGTGAACCAGATGATGGCCATCTGGATGACTGTGCCTGCCATCAGCACGCCGGTTGCGGTGTAGATGTCGTAGAGCTTGAAAGCGCCAAAGAACAGCAGGATCGGGAAGAAGTCGAGGATCAGTTTCATGTTTGAGTTCAGTCCGTCTCGCGCTTTTGAAAATCCAGCGAGGCCGAGTTCATGCAGTAGCGCAGGCCGGTTTCGGTCGGGCCGTCAGGGAACACATGTCCCAGATGGGCACCGCAATTCGCGCACACATTTTCGGTGCGCACCATGCCGTGCGAACGGTCGACGATGTTTCGGATCGCGCCCGGCACGGCTTCCTGCGAAAAGCTGGGCCATCCGCAGCCGGCGTCGAACTTGGTCGCTGACTCGAACAGCTTGGCGCCGCAGCAGATGCAGTGGTAGGTGCCGTCTTCCCAGTGGGCTTCGTATTTGCCGGTAAAAGGGCGCTCCGTGGCAGCGTGGCGCGTAACCTCGAAGGCGCCGCGCTCGGCACCTTTCTCGGCGAGGATGGCATTCCATTCGGCGTCGGTCTTCTGGATGGGAGAAGTCATGATGAGCAGCTGATCTCGATGGTGGAGGCCCAGTCGGGCGGGAATCCGGCGAAGGCGTCGTGGCCGGGGTGCTCTTCAAATGGGGTTTCGAGCAGCGCAAGCAAGGTGGAGACGCCGGCAAAGTCCTTTTGCTGCGCCGCTTCGATCGCCTGCTGACCCAAGTGGTTCCGCAGCACGAATTTGGGATTGGTCTTGAGCATCAGGTCTGCCGACTGCGCCGCCGAGGTCGGCGCGCGGCGCTCCGAAAACGATTGCAGCCAGGTATCGAAGGCCGCCCGGTCGATGAAAAGATCGCGCACCGAGTCCGGATTGTCACCTGCGACGTGCCCGGACAGACGACGCCAGAAGATCGTGTAGTCGACCTTTTCCTGCGCCAGCAGCTTGAGCACGCCCTCGATCAGTGCGCGATCGGAATCCACAGTGTCGACAAGGCCGAGCTTGGAACGCATGCGAGCCTCGAATTCGCTGGGGAAGACGGTCTTGTACGACTCCAATGCCGCGACCGCGACTTCCTGATCGCCGATCAGCGGCAGCAGCGCCTGTGCGAGGCAGAAGAGATTCCAGTACGCCACATTGGGCTGCTGGTTGTAGGCATATCGGCCGGCCGTGTCGCTGTGGTTGCAGATATGGCGCGGATCGAAGCCGTCGAGGAACTGGAAGGGCCCGTAGTCGATGGTGAGCCCGAGGATGCTCATGTTGTCGGTGTTCATCACGCCATGGCAAAAACCGACCGCCTGCCATTGAGCGAGCAGCGCTGCCGTGCGTTCGCTCACCGCCTCCAGCAGCGCGGCGTAGGCGTTGCCATTGAAGCGTGATGTCGCGCGGCAGGCAGGGTAGTAGCGGTCGATGACGTAGTCGGCCAGGGCGCGGAGTTCGTCGTCGCGCTGGTTGGCGGCGAAGTGCTCGAAATGCCCGAAGCGAACGAAGCTGGGCGCTACGCGCGTGACGACGGCGGCAGTCTCGAGTTCCTCGCGGCGCACGCGGGCGTCCGAGCCGGTCACGCACAGCGCGCGCGTGGTCGGAATGCCCAGCGCATGCATCGCCTCGCTGCACAGGAACTCCCGGATGCTCGACCGCAGCACGGCCCGTCCGTCACCCATGCGGGAGTACGGCGTCAGGCCGCTGCCCTTGAGCTGAATTTCCAGCCCGCCGGCGGTTTCGCCCAGCAGGATGGCCCGGCCATCGCCAAGCTGGCCGGCCCAGACGCCGAATTGATGGCCGCTGTAGACGGTCGCCAGCGGCCGCACTCCAGCGATCGCCACGTTGCCCGTGAAGGCCGCCAGCCCTTCGGCCGAATACAGCCAGGATTCGTCCAGGCCGAGTTCGCGCGCGACTGCCGCGCTGCGGCCGACCCAATAGGGCTCGGGCAATGGTCTGGGGTCGAGTTCAGTGAAAAATCCAGGGCCCAGCGCTGAAAACCCCGGGGTCCAGCGCAGGCCAAGGTCAACGACATCCTCTTCGTCTGCAAGCATGCTCATGGGGGTGGATTGTCCCGCACGGGCGCCAACCCCGTCCCATACGGGCCAACTGCCGTTTTCGGACCGAGCACTCCGGGTTTCTGACATTGTGTGACGAGCCGAAACTAAGCGAACCTCATGGTCGTCACGGGGCAACCGATGGTCACATCGCATTGGCCCTCAATTTTCGAAGTCCATTTCCACAGGAGCCAATAGATGCTGGGTTTGATGCAGGACCAACCGTTGCTGATCTCGTCGCTGATCGAGTTCGTCGAACGTCACCACGGCGACGCCGAGATCGTGTCGCGGCGGGTCGAGGGCGACATCCACCGCTCGACATGGCGGGAGATCGCCGCGCGGTCGCGCCAGGTTGCCAACGCCCTGGACGACGAGCAACTGCTCTTCAGCGACCGCGTCGCCACCCTGGCCTGGAATGGCTATCGCCACCTCGAGCTCTATTACGGTGTGAGCGGATCCGGCCGCGTCCTGCACACCATCAATCCGCGGCTCCATCCCGATCAGATCGCCTGGATCGCGAACCATGCGGAAGACCAGATCCTGTGCTTCGACCTGACCTTCCTGCCGCTCGTGCAAGCGGTACACGCCAAGTGCACCACTGTCAGGAAATGGATCGCCCTGTGCGATGCCGACAAGCTGCCGGCCGACAGCGGCGTGCCCAACCTGGTGAGCTACGAAGCCTGGATGGGCCAGCGCTCCACGGAATACCCGTGGCCGAGCTTCGACGAGAACTCCGCATCGAGCATGTGCTACACGAGCGGCACCACGGGCAATCCCAAGGCGGCGCTCTACAGCCATCGCTCCACGCTGCTGCACGCCTACGCCGCCGCGCTGCCGGACGTGATGACGCTGTCGGCCCGCGACTCGGTGCTGCCGGTCGTGCCGATGTTCCACGTCAACGCCTGGGGCATTCCGTACTCGGCCGCGCTGGTCGGCGCCAAGCTGGTGTTTCCCGGCCCGGCGCTCGACGGCAAGTCGGTTTATGAGCTGCTCGAATCCGAGAAGGTGACTTTCGCGGCCGGCGTGCCGACCGTGTGGCAGATGCTGTTGGGCCACCTGCAGGCCAACGGGCTCAAGTTCTCGACGCTCAAGCGGACGGTGATCGGTGGCTCCGCCTGTCCGCCGGCCATGATCAACGCTTTCCAGCAGCAATACGGGGTGGAGGTGCTGCATGCCTGGGGCATGACCGAGATGTCGCCGCTCGGTACGCTCTGCACGCTGAAGAACAAGCACCTCGACATGTCGCCGGAGCAGCAGACCGCAATCCGCATGAAGCAGGGGCGCGCGATTTTCGGCGTGGACATGAAGATCGTCGACGGCGACGGCAAGGACTTGCCTTGGGACGGCAAAGCGTATGGCGACCTGCTGGTCAAGGGCCCGTGGGTGGTCAAGGAATACTTCAAGGGGGAGGGTGGCGACCCGTTGATCCAGGATGCGCAGGGGCGCAGCTGGTTCCCCACCGGTGACGTCGCGACCATCGATGTCGACGGCTTCCTGCAGATCACCGACCGCAGCAAGGACGTGATCAAGTCCGGCGGCGAGTGGATCAGCTCGATCGACATCGAGAACATCGCGGTGGCGCATCCGGGCGTCGCGATGGCGGCCTGCATCGGCGTCGCGCATCCCAAGTGGGATGAGCGGCCGATCGTCGCGATCGTGAAAAAGCCGGGCGCCGAGGTCTCGCGAGACGAACTGCTGGCCTTCTATCAAGGCAAGACAGCCAAGTGGCAGATTCCCGACGACGTGGTGTTCGTCGAGGCGATCCCGATCGGCGCGACCGGCAAGATCCTGAAGACCCGGCTGCGCGAGCTGCTGCGTGACTACAAGCTGCCCGGCGTCTGAGCTGGATTTCGGAAGAATCCTACCGGCCGGTAGCACCATCCAGATGCGCTCTGTCGCATGGGTGATAGAAACGGCCCTCGCGGCCGATTTCTTACGGGCAATCCCTGACGGGCGAGGTTCCAAAGGCTTGTAACCTCGCCTCGCACTGACAGTATGACCAGGAGATACGGAATGAAATTCGCTCTGAAAATTGCAACCGCCGCCGTCCTCGCAGCCACCGCCACAGGCGCTCTGGCTCAAAAGGGTGAAACCGTGAAGATCGCCTGGCTCGACCCGCTGTCGGGCTTGATGGCCGCGGTCGGAACCAACCAGCTCAAGACCTTCCAGTTCCTGGCCGAAGAGTTCAACAAGAAGAACGCCGCCGGCGTCAAGTTCGAGATCATCGGCATCGACAACAAGCTCAGCCCGCAGGAAACCACCAGCGCGCTGCGCTCGGCCCAGGACCAGGGTGCGCGCTACGTCGTGCAGGGCAACGGCTCGGGCGCCGCGCTGGCGATCATCGACGCGCTCGAAAAGAACAACGCCCGCAATCCGGGCAAGGAAATGCTGTACGTCAACTACGCTGCAGTCGATCCCGACCTGACCAACAGCAAGTGCAGCTACTGGCACTTCCGCATGGATGCCGACACCTCCATGAAGATGGAAGCGCTGACAACCTTTATGAAGGACCAGCCCGACGTCAAGAAGGTCTACTTGATCAACCAGAACTATGCGCACGGCGTGCAGGTCGTGAAGTTCGCCAAGGAGAACCTGGCACGCAAGCGGCCTGACGTGCAGATCGTCGGCGAGGACCTGCATCCGCTGGCGCAAGTGCGCGACTTCGCGCCGTACGTCGCCAAGATCAAGGCATCGGGCGCCGACACCGTGATCACCGGCAACTGGGGTTCCGACCTGTCGTTGCTGATCAAGGCCGCCAACGACGCCGGCTTGAACAACGTCAAGTTCTACACCTACTACGGCACCGTGAGCGGCACGCCGACAGCCATGGGCGCTGCATCGGCCGGCAAGGTGTATCAAGTCGGTTACGGCCACTACAACATGGGCGGCGATTTCGAACGCCTGACCGTGGCCTTCAACAAGAAGTTCAAGGAAGACCTGTATACGTCGGCGGCCTACACGACGCTGCAGATGCTCACCGACGGTTTTGTCAAGGCCAAGTCGACCGATCCGGTCAAGGTGGCTGCGGCGCTGGAAGGTTTGAGGTTCAAGAGCTTCAATGGGGACGTCGAGGTGCGCAAGGCTGACCACCAGTTGCAGCAGGGTCTCTACATCACCAAGTGGGACAAGGCGGGCGGCAAGTACCCGATCGACTCAGAAGGCACGGGCTACACCTTCGTGCCGGTCAAGTACTACGAGCCCTACGTCGCCAGCACGCCCACCTCGTGCGAAATGAAGCGGCCGAGCCCCTGATTCCCCTGCGGAAAACAGACCGGTCGAGGCCCGACTTCAAAACTCGGGCCTTTTTCTTTTCTTACGTGACCTCGAGGACCGATGAACGTCGAATTCTTCGTCATCTCGCTGCTCAACGGCGTGAGCTACGGCTTGCTGTTGTTCATGCTGAGTTCTGGCCTGACACTGATCTTCAGCATGATGGGCGTGCTCAATTTCGCGCACACCAGTTTCTACATGCTCGGGGCCTACGTGGCCTACACGCTCTCCGGCATCATCGGCTTCTGGCCGGCACTGTTCATCGCGCCGCTGCTGGTGGGCGCGCTGGGCGCGGCCTTCGAACGCTACAGCCTCCGGCGCGTGCACAAGTTCGGGCATGTGCCTGAACTGCTGGTGACCTTCGGTCTGTCCTTCCTCATCCTCGAAGTGGTGCAACTGGTCTGGGGGCGCTCCACGGTGCCTTACGGGCTTCCGACGCAGCTGCAGGGTCCACTCTTCACGCTGTTCGGCACCCAGTTTCCCAAGTCGCGCTCGTTCATCATGCTGGTCGCCCTGCTGATGCTGGTGTCGGTGTGGCTGCTGCTGACGCGCACCCGCATCGGGCTGGTCATCCAGGCGGCCCTCAAGCACCCCGAGATGGTCGAAGCGCTCGGGCACAACGTGCCGCGTGTCTTCATGCTGGTGTTCGGCGGCGGCGCCGCGCTTGCCGGGCTCGCGGGTGTGGTCGGCGGCAACACCTACGTGACCGAGCCGGCGATGGCGGCATCGGTGGGCTCGATCATCTTCGTCGTGGTCGTCGTGGGCGGCCTCGGCTCGCTTGCGGGCGCTTTTCTCGCGTCGTTGTTGATCGGGATCATTCAGACCTTCGCGGTGGCGATGGACCAGTCCATGGCCTCCGGCCTGCGTGCCATCGGCGTTGCGGTGAACGAGAGCACCTTCGGCTATCCCTTGCTCAATCTCACGATCTCGCAGGTGGCGCCGATCCTTCCCTACCTGTTCCTCGTTCTGATTCTGATCTTCAGGCCCAAGGGCTTGCTCGGCACGCGGGAAGACTGACCATGACCACGCAGTACTACCGCTTCAAGCCCTGGAACATCGGGCGCTACTTCATCTGGTCGCTGTTCGCGATCGTGCTGATCGTCGCGCCGATGATCTTCAAGACCAGCCTCGCGCTGACGATGCTCTCGCAGATGGGCTATCTCATCATCATCTGCCTGAGCTACAACATCCTGCTCGGACAGGGCGGCATGCTGAGCTTCGGGCATGCCGTCTATACCGGGCTCGGCTCCTTCATCGCCATCCACGCGATGAACCTGGCGGGCAAGGGCGGCTGGCCGATTCCGCTGGTGCTGATCCCGGTGGTGGGCGGCCTGGCCGGCATGTTCTTCGCGATCCTCCTGGGCTTCGTCACCACCAAGAAGTCTGGCACCACCTTCGCCATGATCACGCTGGGCATCGGCGAACTCGTGGCCTCGATGGCACTGATGTTCCCCGGCTTCTTCGGCGGAGAGGGTGGCGTGACCACTGACCGCGTCTACGGCAGGCCCTTCTTCGGCATCACCTTCGGGCCGCAGATCCAGGTCTACTACCTGATCGCCGTGTATTGCTTCATCTGCACCGCGCTCATGTATGCCTTCACGGGCACCCCGCTCGGACGCATCCTGAACGCGGTGCGCGACAACCCGGAGCGCGTGGAGTTCATCGGCTACAACACGCAGCGCGTGCGCTACTTCGCCTTCATCATCGCCGGCTTCTTCGCGGGCATCGGCGGCGGGCTGGCAGCGATCAACTTCGAGATCGTGAATGCCGCCGACAGCCTGAACGCCATTCGCTCTGGCGGCTACCTGCTCTTCACCTTCCTTGGCGGGGCCGTGTTCTTCTTCGGTCCGATCATCGGCGCGGTGCTGCTGGTGTTCGCTTCAGTGCTGCTGTCGGAGCTTTCCAAGGCCTGGCAGCTCTACTTCGGTCTGGTGTTCGTCTTCATGGTGATGTTCGCACCCGGCGGCATCGCGAGCCTGATCATGATGAACCTGCGCGTCGCGAAGTTCGGCAAGTTCAACCGGCTCTGGAAGTTGTATATCGGCCTGCTGCTTGCGGCCATTCCGGTGGTGGTCGGTGCCGCCGCCCTGATCGAAATGATCTATCACATCCAGCTCAATTCGGCCCTGGGCCCGGAACTCAACTTCTTCGGCGTGCCGCTCGATACGTCCGGCCTCGCAAGCTGGGCCGGCGCCGTGGCCATCCTTGCCATCGGCCTGGCCGTGCTCGAGGTCGTGCGGCGGCGCTTTGTGCGAGTCTGGGGACAAGCGCAGGAAGAGATCGAAGCCGAGATCAAGCGGAGGGAGCTCGCATGACCCACGCACTCGAACTCAAGGGACTTCGCAAGAATTTCGGAAAGACCGAAATCATTCGCGGAGTCGACCTGGCCGTCGAGGCCGGCGAGCGCATCGGCATCATCGGACCCAACGGTGCCGGCAAGTCGACGTTGTTCAACCTCATCAGCGGGCGGCTCGCACCGACCAGCGGTGAGGTGCTGCTCAACGGGCAGCGCATCGACGGCAAGAAGCCGTTCGAGATCAACCGGATGGGGCTGTCGCGCAGCTTCCAGATCACGAACATCTTTCCGAAGCTCAGCGTCTTCGAGAACCTGCGCTGCGGCGTGCTGTGGAGCCTGGGCTATCGCTACAGCTTCCTGCGATTCCTGTCGAACCTCGACGACGCCAACGAGCGAACGGAGGAGTTGATCCACCAGGTCGGCCTCGACAAGAAGCGCGACGTCCACGCGGTGAACCTTACCTATGCCGAACAGCGCGCACTGGAAATCGGGGTGACCATCGCCGGCGGCGCCAACGTGATCCTGCTCGACGAACCGACCGCCGGCATGAGCAAATCCGAGACGGCGCACTTCATCGCGTTGATCAAGCAAGTCACCGTCGGCAAGACGCTGCTGACGGTGGAACATGACATGGGCGTGGTGTTCGGCCTCGCCGACAAGATCGCGGTGGTGGTCTACGGTGAAGTCATCGCCTTCGACACCCCCGCCGCCGTACGCGCCAACCCGCGTGTGCAGGAAGCCTATCTCGGCTCGTCAGTTGCCGACGCACAGGGCGCTGGACATTGACATGCTGAAACTTCAAGACATCCACGCCTATTACGGCAAGAGCCATGTGTTGCATGGTGTTTCGTTTGACGTCGGCCCCGGCGAAATCGTCGCCTTGCTGGGGCGCAACGGCTCGGGTCGCTCGACCACGGCCAAGGCCATCATGGGCCTGGTGCATGCCGAGGGAACGCTGCGCTGGAAGGAGCAGGACATCCTGCGCCGGAAGGCCTACGAAATCGCGCACCTCGGCATCGGCTATGTGCCCGAGAACCGGGACGTCTTCCCGAAGCTCACGGTGCACCAGAACCTGCTGCTGGGCCAGAAGGGCGGCGGGAAGGGCAGCCGCTGGTCCTTCGACGACATGTACGGCATGTTCCCGCGCCTGAAGGAGCGCCAGCACACGGAGGCCGGCGTGCTCTCCGGCGGCGAGCAGCAGATGCTGACCCTGTGCCGGACGCTGATGGGCGACCCCGACCTGATCATCATCGACGAGCCGACCGAGGGCCTCGCGCCCAAGATCGTGGAGCTGGTGGGCCAATACTTGCGCACCCTCAAAGACAAGGGCATCTCGGTGCTGCTGATCGAACAGAAGCTGACCATCGCCATGCAGATCTCCGATCGTGCGCTGGTGATGGGCCATGGCAGCATCGTGTTCGACGGAACGCCGGACAGCCTCAGGGCAGACGCCTCGACCCGCAAGGAATGGCTGGAGGTCTGACCACCTCCAACTGCTTCCTGCATTTGTCTCGACAGCGACTTGGGGCCGTTGCCTGGTCACAGGAAACGCCTAGAATTTCACAAAAAAAGAACACTCGTGCTTTTTAAGTGCGAGGGCGCCGGCGCCGAGTGTGTGCGTCGCGCCCTCGAACCCTTTTTTCGATCCTCTCCATCCCAAAGGAACGCAGCATGACGGCTGAATACAAAGTGCTCGGCGATGTCGCCGTGATCACGATGACCAATCCCCCGGTCAATGGCCTCGGTTTCTCGACGCGCATCGGCATCACCGACGGGCTCTCGAAGGCCATCGACGACCCGGCCGTCAAGTCGATCGTCATCACCGGCGCAGGCAAGGCCTTCTCCGGCGGCGCCGACATCAAGGAATTCGGCACGCCCAAGGCGCTGCAGGAGCCCAATCTGCTCAGCGTGATCCTGGCGCTCGAGGCATCGCCCAAGCCCATCGTGGCGGCGATCCACTCCGTCTGCATGGGCGGCGGCCTCGAACTCGCCCTGGGTTGCCACTACCGAGTGGCCGCACCCGGTGCCAGCGTCGCTCTGCCCGAAGTCAAGCTGGGCCTGCTGCCCGGCGCCGGCGGCACGCAGCGTCTGCCGCGTGTACTCGGCGTGGAAACCGCACTCAACATGATCGTGAGCGGCGAAGCGGTCAAGAGCGAGATGCTCGCCTCGCTGCCCGGCCAGAAGCTGTTCGACAAATTGGCCGCATCGCCCGAATCCGTGTTCGACGAGGCGATCGAATTCGCGAAGTCGGTGGCCGGCAAGACGGGCGCCGAACTGCCGCTGGTGCGCAACCTGCCGTGCAAGCACCCGCAAGGCGATGCCTACTTCCAGTTTGCCAAGAACATGGTTGGCGGCATGTCGAAGAACTACCCCGCGCCCCTCAAGTGCGTCGATGCCGTGCAGGCTGCGACCAAGATGAAGTTCGACGACGGCATGGCCGAAGAGCGCCGCCTCTTCACCGCGCTGATGTTCACGCCCGAATCGATGGCGCTGCGCCATCTGTTCATGGCCGAGCGCGCGGCCTCGCGCATTCCCGATGTGGCCGACGACACGTCCCAGCGCACCATCAAGGCTGTCGGCGTGATCGGCGCCGGCACCATGGGCGGCGGCATCTCGATGAACTTCCTGAACGCGGGCATCCCCGTGAAGATCCTCGAGATGAAGCAAGACGCCCTTGATCGTGGCATCGCCACGATCAAGAAGAACTACGAAGCACAGGTCAAAAAGGGCAAGCTCAAGCAGGACAAGTACGAGCAGCGCATGGCACTGTTGAGTACCACGCTGAACTACGACGACCTGAAGGACGCCGACCTCATCATCGAAGCCGTGTTCGAAGAACTCGGCGTCAAGGAAAAGGTCTTCAAGGAACTCGACCGCGTCGCCAAGGCTGGCGCCATCCTGGCTTCCAACACCTCGACGCTCGACGTCGACAAGATCGCCGCTTTCACCAAGCGTCCGCAGGACGTGGTCGGCATGCACTTCTTCAGCCCGGCCAACGTGATGAAGCTGCTCGAAGTCGTGCGCGGCAAGGAAACCGCCAAGGACGTGCTCGCCACCGTCATGTCCACGGCCAAGAAGATCAAGAAGACCGCCGTCGTCTCCGGCGTGTGCGACGGCTTCATCGGCAATCGCATGATCGAGCAGTATTCGCGCCAGGCCGGCTTCCTGCTGGACGAAGGCGCGACGCCCCAGCAAGTGGACAAGGCGATCGAGAAGTTCGGCTTCGCGATGGGTCCGTTCCGCATGGGCGACCTCGCCGGCAACGACATCGGCTGGGCCATCCGCAAGCGTCGCGCGACCGAGATCGCCGACATGAAGTACAGCCGCACGGCTGACAAGCTCTGCGAACTGGGCCGTTTCGGCCAGAAGACCGGAGCAGGGTGGTACGACTACCAGGCGGGCAAGCGCGACGCGATTCCGTCCGATCTGGTCAACAAGATGGTCGAGGACCACCGCAAGGAAATCGGCATCACGCCGCGCAAGATTTCCGATGAGGAGATCGTTCAGCGCCTGGTGTACGCCCTGGTCAACGAAGGCGCGCGCATCCTCGAAGACGGCATTGCTTCCAAGTCCGGCGACATCGACATGGTGTACTTGACCGGCTACGGCTTCCCGATCTGGCGCGGTGGCCCGATGCACTACGCATCGCAGGTCGGCCTGTACAACGTGGCCGAGTCGATGAAGCGCTTTGCCAGGAATCCGCGCGACGACGCGAGCTTCTGGCAGCCCGCGCCGCTGATCCAGAAGCTGGTGGCCGAAGGCAAGTCGTTCAGCTGACCGGAGGCGAGACCGCTCTATGCTGAAACGCGTTTCTCTTGCGTTGCTGCTGGTGCTCCTCGCACTGGTGGCGGCGGTGGCGGTCAACACCTGGCGCACGCCGTCGCGGCAGCTCGCCGTGGCGCCCGCGCCCGCATTGCCCATTGACAAGGAGGCCGCTGCGAAGCGCCTGTCCGGTGCGATTCAGTTCCGTACGGTGTCCAGCCTCGAAGACCCGGCCGCGAACAACGTGGAGTTCGACAAGCTGCACGCCTACCTGGCGCAGCAGTTTCCCAAGGTCCATGCCACGCTCAAGAAGGAAGTGGTCGGCCAGAAGGCGCTGCTCTACACATGGGCCGGCTCGGACCCCGCGGCCAAGCCTGTCGCACTGATGGCGCACCAGGACATGGTGCCCATCGCGTCGGGCACCGAAAAAGCCTGGTCGGTCGATCCTTTCGCCGGCGAGATCAAGGATGGTTTCGTCTGGGGCCGCGGCACGCTCGACAACAAGGGCAACCTGATGGCGCAGATGGAAGCCATCGAGATGCTGATCGGCAGCGGCTTCCAGCCCGAGCAGACGGTCTACCTCGTGATGGGCGACGACGAAGAGGTGAGCGGCCTGCGTGGAGCGCTGCCCATCGCCGAACTACTCAAGTCGCGTGGCGTGCGCCTCGATTGGGTGCTCGACGAAGGCCTGCTCGTGCTCGATGGCGTGCTGCCCGGCCTGTCGAAGCCGGCAGCGCTGATCGGCCTGGCGGAGAAGGGCTACGGCACCTTCTTCCTGTCGCTCGACACGGCGCCTGGCCACTCGTCGATGCCGCCGGCGCACAGCGCCATCGGCACCATGAGCGCGGCACTGGCGCGGTTGGAGGCGACCCCGATGCCCGGTGGAATCCAGGGCGTGGCTGGCGAGATGTTCGGCACGCTCGCGCCGGAGATGAGCGGCATCAACCGCGTGATGCTCTCCAATCTCTGGCTCACACGGCCGCTGGTCGAAAGCCAGCTCCAGAAGAGCCCGAGCAGCAACGCGATGCTGCGCACGACCACCGCGCTCACCATCGTGCGCGCCGGCAACAAGGACAACGTGCTGCCGGGTCGCATCGAGGCCGCAGTCAATTTCCGCATCCTGCCGGGTGACACGATCGACAGCGTGGAGGCGCATCTCAAGCGCGCCTTGGGCAACGACGCGATCCAGGTCAAGCGCTATCCGGGCAACTCGGAGCCTTCGCCGGTCTCTCCGACCAACAGCACCGGCTACCGCTCGATCGAGCAGGCCGTGCGGCAGGTGTTTCCGGATGCACTCGTCGCACCCGGCTTGATGACCGCCGCTACCGACTCGCGCCATTTCAGCATCGTGAGCGATGCGGTCTACCGCTTCTCGCCGTTCCGCGTGAAGAGCGAGGACCTTCCGCGTTTCCACGGTACCAACGAGCGCGTCTCGATCTCGAATTACGCCGAGATGATCCAGTTCTATCACCAGCTGCTGCGCAACACCGCACAGCCACAGTAACCGTCATTCCTCTTCTTCAAAGGACCACACCATGACCAGCGCCGTCATCGTTTCCACCGCCCGCACGCCGCTCGCCAAGAGCTGGAAGGGTGCTTTCAACATGACGCACGGTGCCACGCTCGGCGGCCATGCGGTGCAACACGCCGTGCAGCGCGCCGGCATCGATCCCGCGTCGGTGGACGACGTCATCATGGGCTGTGCCACGCCCGAGGGCGCGACCGGCTCCAACATCGCGCGCCAGATCGCACTGCGAGCCGGCCTGCCGATCACCACGTCGGGCATGACCATCAACCGCTTCTGCTCGTCGGGCCTGCAGACCATCGCGACCGCGGCGCAACGCATCATCGCGGGCGAAGGCGAGGTCTACGTGGCCGGTGGCGTCGAGAGCATTTCCTGCGTGCAGAACGAAGCCAACAAGCACATGCTGGCCGACCCTTGGCTCGTCAAGCACAAGCCAGAGATCTACTGGAACATGCTGCAGACGGCCGAACAGGTCGCCAAGCGCTACAACATCGGCCGCGACGCCATGGACGAATACGGCGCAGCCAGTCAGCAGAAGGCCACCGCCGCGCTGGAAGCCGGCCGCTTCAAGGACGAGATCGCCCCGATCACGGTGTTGGCGGGCGTGGCCGATCCAGTGATGGGCCTGCGCACCAAGGAAGTCACGATAGAGAACGACGAAGGCATCCGCGCCGGCACCACCAAGGAAGGCATCAGCGGCATCCGCTCGGCCATCCCCGGCGGACTGATCTCGGCCGGCAATGCCAGCCAGTTCTCTGATGGTGGCGGCGCCTGCGTGCTCGTCGATGAAAAGTACGCCGAGCAGAAGAGCCTGAAGCCGATCGGCCGTTTCCTCGGCTTCGCGGTCGCGGGCTGTGAGCCTGACGAAATGGGCATCGGTCCTGTCTTCGCGATCCCGAAGGTGCTCAAGCGCCTGGGCCTCAAGGTCAGCGACATCGACCTCTGGGAACTGAACGAAGCCTTCGCGGTGCAGGTCATCTACTGCCGTGACAAGCTCGGCATCCCGGCCGAACTGCTGAACGTCGACGGCGGCGCGATCGCGGTCGGCCACCCCTACGGCGTGAGCGGCCAGCGTCTCACGGGCCACGCTCTGATCGAAGGCAAGCGCCGCGGCGCCAAGAAGGTTGTCGTCACGATGTGCATCGGCGGCGGCATGGGCGCGGCGGGCGTGTTCGAAGTCCTCTGAAATGAAGTTCTCCCCCAGGCTCGCGCACTGCGTGTCGCTCTCCACCCCCTTTCCGGGGGCAACCCCGGCGGCCCGGCAAAGCCGGCTCGGCGGAGTTTCTGGATTTGGCTGCGCCGGTTTCATTCGCGAAAGCGTGGCGGAGAACTGATATGGCGTCGCGAGCGCAGGTCACGCCCGAGCGATTTCTTTCGATGGGCAGGCAGGCGCTGGCGTCGCAGCCTTTCAGCGTGCTGATCGGCGCCGAGATGCACGCGCTGTCGCCGGGCTTCATAGACCTGCAGTTGCCGGTGACCGACAAGGTCCGGCAGCAGGACGGCTTCGTCCACGGCGGCGTGGTGAGTTACCTGGCCGACAACGCGCTGACCTTCGCGGGCGGAACCGCGATGCAGGTGCCGGTGGTCACCGCCGAGTACAAGATCAACTACGTCCGGCCGGCCATCGGCGAGCGCCTGATTGCGCGCGCCAGGGCCGTGCACGTCGGCCAATCGCAGTCGGTGTGTACCTGCGAGGTCTTCGCGGTCGCCGGCGGCGAGGAAAAGCTCTGCGCCATCGCGCAGGGCACCATTGCACGGTTGCCATCCAATCCATAGATCCCACAGATCGCGCTGCGAACAGATCCATGAGCCTTCGTCCCACCCTCGATTTCCTTCTCTACGACTGGCTCCATGCCGAGTCGCTCAACGAGCGCGAGCGCTTCGCCGACCATTCGCGCGAGACCTTCGACGCGGTGCTCGACACCTGCGAGCGCATCGCGCGCGAGAAGTACGCGCCGTTCAACCGCACCGTCGACATGCAGGAGCCGCACTTCGACGGCGAAAAGGTCATCCTGCCGCGCGCCACGCACGACGCGCACAAGGCCTTCGTCGAATCCGGCATGCTGAGTGCGGCGCAGGATTACGACATCGGCGGCATGCAGTTGCCCTACACGTTGTCGGCCGCAGCCAACAGCTTCTTCGCCATGGCCTCGGTCAGCATCGGCTCGAACATGCTCACCAGCGGCAACGCCAACCTGCTCATGGTGCACGGCACCGAGATGCAGAAGGAAGTGTTCGCCAAGAACGAATTCGCGGGTCGCTGGGCGGGCACGATGTGCCTGTCGGAGCCGCAGGCCGGTTCCAGCCTGAGCGACGTCGCGACGCGCGCCGTGCCCGATGGCGCCGATTTCCAAGATGACCCGCTCGGCCCGCGCTACCGCCTCACCGGCAACAAGATGTGGATTTCGTCCGGCGACCATGAGCTGACCGAAAACATCGTGCACATCGTGCTGGCGAAGATTCCCGACGAAAACGGCAAGCTGATTCCAGGCACTCGCGGCATCTCGCTCTTCATCGTGCCGAAGAAGATGGTCGACACACAAGGCCGCCTGACCGGCGAGCGCAACGATGTCGCGCTTGCGGGCCTCAATCACAAGCTCGGCTGGCGCGGCACGACCAACACGCTGCTCAATTTCGGCGAAGGCAAGTTCCCGGTGAGCGGCAAGGCCGGCGCCGTGGGCTACCTGGTCGGCCAGCCCGGCAAGGGCCTCCATTGCATGTTCCACATGATGAACGAGGCACGCATCGGCGTCGGCACCGCGGCCACGATGCTCGGCATGGCCGGCTATCACGCCTCGCTCGACTACGCGAAGAGCCGCCCGCAAGGCCGGCCCGCGGGCCCTGCCGGCAAGGACTCGGCCAGACCGCAGGTCCGCATCATCGAACACGCCGACGTGCGCCGCATGCTGCTCGCGCAGAAGGCGTACTGCGAAGGCGCACTGGCACTGGAGCTCTATTGCGCGCGGCTGGTCGACGAACAGAAGACCGGCGACGCACAGGCTGCCGATGACGCACGCTTGCTGCTCGAAGTGTTGACGCCCATCGCCAAGAGCTGGCCCAGCGAATGGTGCCTCGAAGCCAACTCGCTGGCGATCCAGGTGCACGGCGGCTACGGCTACACGCGCGACTTCCCGGTGGAGCAGTACTGGCGTGACAACCGCCTCAACATGATCCACGAAGGCACGCATGGCATCCAGGCGGCCGACCTGCTGGGGCGCAAGGTGCTGATGGAAGACGGCCGCGGCCTGCAACTGCTGGCCGGACGCATGACCGACACGATGCGGCGCGCTGCTTCGGTGCCTGCGCTGGCCGGCCATGCGAAGGCGCTGGCCGAAGCCCTGCAGCGCGTCGCCTACGCGACGAAGGCCGCGTGGTCCACCGGCAATCCGCAGGAGGCTCTCGCCAACGCCGTGCCCTACATGCAGGCCTTCGGCCACGTGGTGCTGGCCTGGATCTGGCTGGACGTTGCACAGCATGCGCTGGAGCGCGATGCGGCGAAGGCGTCGCCGGCCACGGCGGGGCGCGTCGCCGCGGCCGATTACTTCTTCCACTACGAACTGCCGAAAATCGGCGCCTGGCTCAACGTCGTCGAGAGTCGCGATCCGACCTGCACGGCGCTGCCCGAGGAGGCATTCTGATGGCTGAAGCCAACCCGCATGCCGCGCTGGAGAAATGGATCTGGATCCTGATCTACGGCGGGCTTTTCATGATCATCATCGGTATCGCGACCGGACGCTCCGAAGAGACCCTCGGCTGGTCGCTCGCCGTGCCCGGCGCGGCGCTCACAGCGGTCGGCATCGTGCTGATCTACGTTCGTTCCCGCCACAAGGATTGAAGGACACGCCATGATCAAGCACATCGTGATGTGGAAACTCAAGAAGGCCAGCGACGCCGCCCAGTTCAAGGCCAAGCTCGACAGCTGCAAGGGCCTCGTGCCCGGCATGCGCGAATTCGAGGCCGCTGTCCGCACCGAAGGCCTCGAAGCCAACTGCGATGTCGTGCTCGTCTCGTGCTTCGACGACAAGTCGGCATTGCAAGCCTACCTGGAGCACCCGACGCATGTCGAGGTGTCTGCAGTCCTCGGCGGCCTGCGCGAATCGCGCAGCGTGCTCGACTACGAAACCCATTGATCCCGGAGAAACCATGACTGCACGCAGCATCCAGAAACTTTTCGATCTCACCGGCAAGGTGGCGCTCGTCACCGGCGGCTCGCGCGGCCTCGGCCTGCAGATGGCGCATGCGCTCGGCGAGGCCGGCGCGAAGATCATGCTGAGCTCGCGCAAGGCCGACGACCTCGAGCAGGCTGCCGCCGAACTTCAGGCCGCGGGCATCGATGCGCGCTGGATCGCGGCCGACTGCTCGAAGGAAGAGGACACGCGCCGGCTGGCCACCGAGACGCTCGAACGCATGGGCGCCGTCGACATCCTCGTGAACAACGCCGGCGCGAGCTGGGGTGCTCCGGCCGAGGATCATCCGGTCGAGGCCTGGGACAAGGTGATGAACCTCAATGTGCGCGGCTATTTCATCCTCGCGCAGCAGGTAGCCCGCGCCTACATGATCCCGAAGAGGTCGGGGCGCATCATCAACATCGCGTCCATCGCCGGCCTCAACGGCAACCCGCCCGAGATGCAGACGCTGGCCTACAACACGTCCAAGAGCGCGGTGATCGGCTTCACGCACACGCTGGCGGCCGAATGGGGCAAGTACAACATCAACGTCAACGCGATCTGCCCCGGCTTCTTCATGACCAAGATGGCCGCCGGCCTGATCAAGTCGATCGGCGAGGAGAAGATGGCCTCGCACGCGCCGCTGGGCCGTCTGGGCGACGACGAAGATCTGAAGGGCGTCACGTTGCTTTACGCAAGCGACGCCGGCAAACACATCACGGGCCAGTGGCTGGCGATCGACGGCGGCGTCAGCGTGGTGCTCGGAGCATGACCACGCCGGACAACATCAATCTGCTGTCCTACGTGGACCG
The DNA here is from genome assembly GCF_030317005.1 of Variovorax sp. J22R115. Taxonomy (NCBI): domain Bacteria; kingdom Pseudomonadati; phylum Pseudomonadota; class Betaproteobacteria; order Burkholderiales; family Comamonadaceae; genus Variovorax; species Variovorax sp. J22R115. The sequence continues at coordinate 227,827 of NZ_JASZYM010000012.1, forward strand.
CATTCCCTTCGCGCGCCACCTGGGCTTCGAGATCGCCAAGTTCGAAGGCGGCGAGTCAGAGCTTCGCTACACCGCGAAGCCCGAGCACCTGAACACCTTCGACGTGACGCACGGCGGCGCCTGCATGACGATGCTCGACATCGCCATGGCAGCGGCCGCACGCAGCGACACGCCGGAGATCGGCGTGGTGACCATCGAGATGAAGACGACCTTCATGGCGCCTTCCGTCGGCCCGTTGGTGGCACGCGGCAAGCTGCTTCACCGCACCGCGACGCTCGCGTTCACCGAGGCGAAGATCTACGACGCACAGGAGCGCGTCTGCGCGCACGCGACCGGCACCTTCAAGTACGTGAAGCGCCGCCTGCCGACCGGCCCGGCCAGCGCCAACGAAATGCGACCCCCGTCCACCGATTGACTGCATTCATACCCAGAGCACCATGCCCACCAACAGACAACAGATCCTCGACAACCGCCCCGAGGGCGAAGCCGTCGCCAGCAACTTCAAGCTCGTGACTACCGAGACGCCCGCGCTCAAGGACAACCAAGTGCTGGTTCGCCATCACTACATGAGCCTCGACCCCTACATGCGCGGCCGCATGAACGACGCCAAGAGCTACGCGCAGCCGCAGCCCCTCGGCCAGGTGATGCAGGGCGGCACCGTCGGCGAAGTGGTCGAGAGCAAGCACCCCAAGTACGCGGTGGGCGACAAGGTCGTCGGCTTCGGCGGCTGGCAGGAATACAGCGTGGTCGATGCCTCGCAGCCAGGCGCGTTGAAGAAGGTCGATACGACCCATGTGCCGCTGTCGCACTACCTCGGCGCGGTCGGCATGCCCGGCGTCACGGCCTGGTACGGCCTGGTGAAGATCATCAACCCGAAGGCAGGCGAGACGGTGGTCATCACGGCTGCCAGTGGTGCGGTCGGCAGTGCCTTCGGTGCGCTGGCCAAGGCGCGCGGCTGCAGGGTTGTCGGCATCGCGGGTGGCCCGGACAAGTGCAAGTACGTCACGGACGAACTGGGCTTCGACGCTTGCATCGACTACCGCCAGCATCCCGACGTCAAGACCATGAGCGCGGCGCTCAAGGAAGCCTGCCCGAACGGGATCGACGGCTACTTCGAGAACGTCGGTGGCTATATCTTCGACGCGGTGCTGCTGCGCACCAACGCCTTTGCGCGCATCGCGCTGTGCGGAATGATCGCGGGCTACGACGGACAGCCGCTGCCGCTGGCCAACCCGGCGCTGTTCCTGATCAACCGGCTCAAGCTCGAAGGCTTCATCGTCAGCGAGCACATGGAAGTCTGGCCCGAGGCTTTGGCCGAACTTGGCGGATTGGTCGCGAGCGGAAAGCTGCGGCCGCGCGAGTCGGTTGCGCAAGGCATCGAATCGGCGCCCGAAGCCTTCCTGGGCCTGCTCAAGGGCAAGAACTTCGGCAAGCAACTCGTCAAACTGATCTGACCAAGCCATACGGAGGCCGGATATGGATACGACTCACGAGGTCTTCAACCAGCCGGCTTCGCTGAGCGGCTACAACCTCTTCGAGACCAACCGGCCGCTGCGCGATGCGTTGAAGTTCAATGCGCCGCAATTGCAGCTTGCGCCGCTGGAGCATCTGGGTGCGCAGATCGGCACCGCGGAAATGCAGACGCATGCACGGCTCGCGAACACGCACACGCCGGTGCTGCACACGCACGACCGCTTCGGCCGGCGCATCGACGAGGTGGAGTTTCATCCGAGCTATCACGCGCTCATGACGACGGCTGTGGGCGCGGGCCTGCACGGCACGCCGTGGACCGGCGATTCGCCGTCGTGCCACGTACGGCGCGCGGCGGGCTTCATGCTCTTCACGGAACTCGAGCCGTCGATCCTCTGCCCGATCTCGATGAGCTACGCGGTGACGCCGGCGTTGCGCGGCAATGCGGCCATTCACGCCGACTGGGGGCCGAAGCTGGCGAGCCTCTGGTACGACCCTGTCCTGAAGCCATGGCACGAGAAACCCGGCGTGACCATGGGCATGGGCATGACAGAGAAACAGGGCGGCTCGGACGTGCGTGCCAACACGACGCGGGCCGTCCGCGCCGGCAGCGACGGATGGGGCGAGCGCTACGAGATCACCGGCCACAAGTGGTTCTTCTCCGCGCCGATGTGCGACGCCTTTCTGGTGCTCGCGCAGGCGCCGGCCGGGTTGTCGTGCTTTTTCCTGCCGCGTGTGCTGTCGGACGGGAGCCGCAACACCATCCACATCCAGCGGCTGAAGGACAAGCTCGGCAACAAGGCCAATGCGAGCTCCGAAGTCGAATTCCACGGCGCGAGCGCCTGGCTGGTCGGGGAAGAGGGCCGCGGCATTTCGCAGATCCTCGAGATGGGCACGATGACTCGGCTCGATTGCGCGCTCGGCACCAGCGGACTGATGCGGCAGGCGTTGAGCCTTGCGCTGAACCACACCACGCAACGCCAGGCCTTCGGCAAACGGCTGATCGAGCAGCCGCTGATGAAGAACGTGCTGGCCGATCTGGCGCTCGAAAGCGAAGCGGCGACCGCGCTCGCCATCCGCCTCGCGCGGGCCTTCGACCAGCCGGACGAGGAACACGAACGCCTCATGGCGCGGCTGCTCACGCCGGTCGCCAAGTTCTGGATCTGCAAGCGTGGCAGCCTCTTCGCGCAGGAGGCGATGGAATGCCTTGGCGGCAATGGCTATGTGGAAGAGGGCGGCGAAGGCGTGATGGCCCGCGTCTACCGCGAGATGCCGCTCAACTCCATCTGGGAAGGCGCCGGCAACATCATGGCGCTCGACCTGCTGCGCGGCCTGCGCAAGGGCGATGCCATTGCTGCGCTGGCGCGCGAACTGGCGCCGGCGCGAGGCAGCGACGCAGCGTTCGACCGTCTGGCCGAGGCGCTGCCGGCACGCATCGAGGCGATGGCGACCGAGACCGAGGCGCGCCGTCTGGCGCAGGACGTAGCGCTGGCGGTGCAGGGCGCATTGCTCGCACAGACTGCGCCGGCCGCCGTCGTCGGCGCCTTCTGCGCATCGCGCCTCGGCGGCGACTGGGGCCACGCCTTCGGCACGCTCGGCGCCGGCGTCGATTTCGATGCGATCATTGCGCGCGCGCAGCCTCATTGATCCCGCACCCGCGAAGGACTTCCATGGCAGACCTGATCCTCCACCACTACGCGACCTCGCCGTTCTCCGAAAAGATCCGGCTGATCCTCGGCTACAAGAAGCTGGCCTGGAAGTCGGTGATCATTCCGCAGATCATGCCCAAGCCCGATCTCGTCGCGCTCACGGGCGGCTACCGCAAGACGCCTGTGCTTCAGATCGGCGCCGACATCTATTGCGACACCGCGCTGATCTGCGACGTGATCGAGCACCTGGCGCCGACGCCGTCGATCTATCCCGAGCCGGGCAAGGGACTGTCCCGGCTCGTCGCGCAATGGGCCGACACCTCCCTGTTCTGGGCCTCGATGGCCTACAGCTTCAGCGGCAAAGGCGCGGCAGACGTTTTCGGCAAGGCGCCGCCCGAACTCGCCAAGGCTTTCGGCGACGACCGCAAGGCGATGAGCGGCAACATGGTCCGGCTACGCCCCGGAGATGCCGCGGCGGCCTACAAGTCCTACCTGCGGCGCCTGTCCGACATGCTGGACGACACCGACTGCCTGCTCGGCGCGTTCCCCACAGTGGCGGACTTCGCCTGCTATCACCCGCTGTGGTTTACTCGCAAGCGCACGCCTTCGATGGCCGGCATCCTGCAGCTCACGCCGGCGGTGGTCGACTGGCTGGACCGCATGGCCGGCATCGGGCACGGCACGATGGAGACCTTCGATGGGACGCAGGCCATCGAAGTGGCGGCCGCGTCGGAACCGCACACACTGCTGTCCGACAGCACTTTCCAGGACGAGCACGGTATCGCGCTCGGATCGCGCGTCACGATCGCGGCCGAAAGCTTCGGGCCGGAGCCGACCGAGGGCGAACTGATCGCCGCCTCGCGCACGCACTACTCGCTGCGCCGTACAGGCGATCGCATCGGCACGGTGCACGTGCATTTCCCGCGAATCGGCTACGTGCTCAAGCCCGTCGAGAGTTGATGCGCGGACGACGCAGCGCGGGCACCTTTGCGACTGCATGTTTAGCGATTCCGTCATTCAATAGCGTCTCCGCAGAACAGAGACGAAAGGACACGCGCAAATGATTCAGGATTTCAAGGGCACGACGGCCGTTCTCACCGGTGCAGGCTCCGGCTTCGGCCTCGAATGCGCGCGCATCGGCGCAGCACGCGGCATGAACCTCGTGCTGGTCGACGTTCAGCAGGACGCGCTCGACAAGGCACAGGCAGAGATGGAAGCCGCCGGCGCACAGGTGCTCGCGCGCAAGGTCGACGTGGCCAATGCTGCGCAGATGGAAGCGCTGGCCAAAGACGTGCAGCAGCGTTTCGGCGCGCCGCATTTCGTCTTCAACAACGCCGGCGTGGGCGCGGGCGGCCTCGTGTGGGAGAACACAGTCGCCGATTGGGAATGGGTGCTCGGCGTCGACCTGTGGGGCGTGGTGCATGGCGTGCGCCTGTTCACTCCGATGATGCTGGAGGCCGCTGCCAAGGACCCGGCCTACCGCGGCCACATCGTCAACACCGCCAGCATGGCGGGCCTGCTGACGCCGCCCAACATGGGCATCTACAACACGGCCAAGGCGGCCGTCGTGAGCCTGACCGAGACGCTCTTCCAGGACTTGAAGCTCGTCACTGACCAGGTCGGCGCCAGCCTGCTGTGCCCTTACTTCGTGCCCACGGGCATCACGCAGAGCGAGCGCAACCGTCCGGGCTCGCTGCCCACCGGCGAACTCACCAAGAGCCAGTTGATCGGCCAGGCCATGAGCAACAAGGCCGTGAGCAGCGGCAAGGTAACCGCCGCCGAAGTGGCGCAGAAGGTCTTCGAAGCGATCAGCGCGAATCAGTTCTACGTGTTCAGCCATCCCAAGGCCCTGGGCAACGTGAAGAGCCGCATGGAGAACATCGTGTCGATCACGAATCCCGCCGATCCCTTCCTAGAGCGGCCAGAGATCGGTGCGAACCTGCGCGCGCAATTGCGCTCGTAATCCCGCACCGGCCATCGGGGGTTTGGGTAGGCTCTGGAAGAGGGCCTGCTTATACTGAACTTCTCGGTTCTGTATCGTCAACCCAAGCTTCAAGGAGACCCTTGCATGGCCTACGTCGATGGATTTGTTGTTCCCGTTCCCAAGAACAATATCGAGAAGTATCGCGAGATAGCCACGAAGGCCGGCAAGGTCTGGCGCGAACACGGCGCGCTCGAATACCGCGAATGCGTTGCCGACGATGTGAAGCCGGGCGAGGTCACATCGTTTCCGCAAAGTGTGAACCTGAAGGACGACGAGACCGTCGTCTTCGCCTACATCGTCTTCAACTCGCGCGCCCACCGCGACGAGGTCAACGCCAAGGTCATGAGCGATCCCCGCCTCGCCGAGATGATGGACATGAAGAGCATGCCTTTCGATGGCAAGCGCATGTTCTGGGGTGGCTTCGAGACCCTGGTCGCGCTCTGAGCGCCCTGGACACTACACAGCCACCGGGCTGCGCTCTGCAAACTGGCCGTTCCAGTAAGGGTAGTAGGGATAGGGCGGCGTCACCGCGCTGGCCGCATCGAGCCGGGCGATCTGCTTCGTCGTGAGTTGCCAGCCGAGCGCGCCGAGGTTCTGCTTCAGTTGCGCTTCGTCGCGCGCGCCGATCAGCACGCTCGACACCGTCGGCCGCTGCAGCAGCCAGTTGAGGGCGATCTGCGGCAGCGTCTTGCCTGTTTCCTCCGCCACCTGGTCCATCGCATCGACCACGCGATAGAGCCGTTCCTGCTCGACCGGCGGTGCGAAGCCAGCCGTCTCGTGCAGGCGGCTGCCGTCGGGCAGCGGCTGTCCGCGGCGGATCTTGCCGGTGAGGCGGCCCCACCCGAGCGGGCTCCACACGATCGCACCGACGCCCTGGTCGATGCCGAGCGGCATCAGTTCGTATTCGTAGTCGCGGCCGATCAGCGAGTAGTAGGTCTGGTTCGCCACGTAGCGCGACAGCCCCAGCCGGTCCGACGCGGCCAGCGACTTCATCAGCTGCCATCCCGAGAAGTTCGATGCGCCGATGTAGCGCACCTTGCCGGCGCGCACGAGGTCGTCGAGTGTGCGCAGCACCTGATCGACCGGCGTCATCGCGTCGAAGGCGTGCAGTTGCAGCAGGTCGATGTAGTCCGTGCCCAGACGCCTGAGCGCGGCATCCGTCGCCTGGATCAGGTGATGGCGCGAGGCGCCGACGTCGTTCGGCCCATCACCCGCGCGCAGTGCGAGTTTGGTCGAAAGGATGACCTTGTCGCGTCTGCCTTCGATGGCTGCGCCAAGGATCGATTCGGATGCGCCGCTCGAATACACATCCGCCGTGTCGAAGAGGTTGACGCCCGCGTCGAGGCAGATGTCGATGATGCGGCGCGCGCCCGCGACGTCCGTGTTGCCCCAGGCGCTGAAGAGCGGGCCTTCGCCGCCGAAGGTGCCGGCGCCGAAGCCGAGGGCCGGCACCTTGAAGCCCGAACTGCCGAGAAAGCGTTGTTCCATGATGGTGGTTCCTTGTGAGAGATGTGAAATGCGGGTGGTTCAGGCGCTGGCCGTCGCACAGTCGGGGAGGGGCGCGCGCAGGTCGAGCGCACGGCTCCACAGCGCGATCGCCAGACCGACCAGCGTGAGCAAAGCGGCGACCCAGCCCAGCGCAGCGAGACCCGGTCCGCGCTCGATCACCACGCCGCCAACCCACGCACCGAGCGCGTTGCCGAGATTGAAGGCGGCGATGTTGAGGCTGGACGCGAGGTTCTGTCCCGCGCCGGAGGCCTTCTCCAGCACGCGCAACTGCAGCGGCGCCACCGTCGCGAACGATGCGATGCCCAGAAGAACGACGAAGACGACTGCCGTCACCGGCGTGTGGATGACCCACTGCATCGCGCCGAGCACCACGGCCAGCGCCATCAGCGTGCCCAGCAATGCCGGCATCAGCGAGCGATCGGCCAGCCTGCCGCCCAGCAGGTTGCCCACCGCAAGCCCGCCGCCGAAGATCAGGAGGATCGGCGACACGGCTGCCTGGGACACGCCCGTCACTTCGGTGAGCAGCGGCTGGATGTAGGTGAACACCGCGAACAGTCCGGCAAAGCCCAGCACTGTCATGGCAAGCCCCAGCAGCACCTGCGGCCGGCCCAGGACGGCCAATTCCTCGCGCAGCGGCGAGGGCCGGTCGTCGGCCTTGCCGCGCGGGACGAAGACCGCCAGCACCGTGACTGCCACGACGCCGATCAGCGCCACGGCCCAGAAGGTCGCGCGCCAGCCATAGTGCAGGCCCAGCCAGGCGCCGGCCGGTACGCCGAGCAGCGTAGCGGCGGTGAGGCCCGTGAACATGATGGCGATGGCCGAGGCACGGCGTTCCGGCGGCACGAGGCCCGTGGCGACGACCGAGCCGACCCCGAAGAAGGTACCGTGCGCGAGCGAGGTGACGACGCGCGCCGCCATCAGCATCTCGTAGTTGGCGGCCAGAGCGCAGGCGATGTTGCCCAGCGTGAAGATCGCCATCAGCGCGAGCAGCACCGTCTTGCGCGGAATCCTGCGCGTGGCGATGGTGAGCAGCGGAGCACCGACCGCGACCCCGAGCGCGTAGCCCGAGATCAGCAGGCCGGCGGCCGCGATGGAGACATGAAGATCCGTCGAAACCTGCAGCAGCAGGCCCATGATGACGAACTCGGTGGTGCCGATCCCGAAGGCACCGGCGGTGAGGGCGAGAAGAGCTACAGGCATGATGTCCCGTACTGTGCGGGCACGCCTGTTGATTGACTAGAATCCCGATTGGACACACAACTGTGAGTTGAATTCACATATGCCCCGTATCGAAGTGAATCGTTCCGGTGAAATGGAAGCCTTCGTTCAGGTGGTGGATCGCGGCAGCTTCTCGGCCGGAGCCCGCGTGTTGGGCATGACGCCCTCGGCCATCAGCAAGCTCATCGGACGGCTGGAAACGCGCCTGGCGACGCAGTTGGTGCACCGCTCGACCCGCAAGCTGCAACTCACGCCCGAAGGCCGAAACTTCTATGAGCGCAGCGTGCGCGTGCTGGCCGACATGGACGAGGCCGAGCGTTGCGCCGCCGCCGGGGCCATGCCGCGCGGGCGCGTGAGCATCAACGCCAGTGTTCCTTTCGGCCATCAGGTGCTGATTCCTCTCGTGCCGCGCTTTCTCGAACTGCATCCGCAGGTCACGCTCGACATCGTGCTGACCGACCGCGTGGTCGACCTGATGGACGAGCGCACCGATGTCGCGATCCGCTGGGGCGAACTACCGGCGTCGGATCTGGTCGCGCGCCGGCTCGGTGCGACCGCGCAGGCCATCGTCGCCTCGCCCGCCTACCTTCAACGCTACGGCACCCCGCGCACGCCGCAGGAACTGGAAGCCCACAACCGCCTCGGCTTCAACTACCGGCGCACCGTGCCGGACTGGCCGCTGCGCGTCGACGGCCGCGTGATCGACATGCCCATCGCGGGCAACGTGCGTTGCGGCGATGGGGAGACGCTGCGTGCGCTGATCGTGGAAGGCGTTGGCCTGGGGAGGTTGTCGCTGTATCAGGTGCAATCCGACATTGATGCGGGCCGGCTGGTGACGGTGATGGAGGAGTTCAATCCGGGCGATGAGGCGCCGATCCACGCCGTCTATCTGGGCAAGGCAGGCCGGCTGCCGGCGCGGGTGCGAGCCTTGCTTGACTTCCTGGTCGCCCACGTCGCGGACAATGGGCGGCCCAAGCCATGACAGAAGTACCTGACGCCATCGTTTGCGAAGGCTGCGACGCGGTCTACCGCCGCGTGCCGCTGCGCCATCGAGAAGTCTCGCATTGCCCGCGCTGCGGGACCGAGCTCGACCGCCATGCGGGCGACCAGAGCGCGCGCGTGCTGCCGCTCACGGTCGCCTGCTTGATCCTGTTTGCCATCGCCAACCTGTTTCCGATCGTCGAGATCGAGCTGCAAGGTCTGAGCAGCCAGACCACGCTCGCGGGCGCCGTGGTGGCGCTCAGTTCCGAGGGCATGTCGCCGGTTGCGCTGCTGGTGCTGGCGACCACGATCCTCTTTCCGCTGATGCAGCTGTGCATCCTGTTCTATTTGCTGGTGCCGATGGCGTATGAACGCCGGCCGGCCGGATTCGTCATCCTCGTGAATGCGCTGCAGGCGCTGCGGCCCTGGGGCATGGTGGAAGTGTTTCTGTTGGGCGTGCTGGTGGCGATCATCAAGCTGAGCAGCATGGCGCAGGTCATACCAGGCCCGGCCCTTTGGGCCTTTGCCGGGCTGACGGTGCTGCTGACGGCAGTGCTGTCCTTCAATCCCCGGACCTTCTGGGAAATGGCTTTCGAGCCGCGAGTCGGGCAGAGCGAATGAGTGCCGCGCCGGACCGCTCCACGAAGCCAATGACGGAACCGACACCACCGTTCCGGACGGGCGCTCAACTCGGGCTGATGAGCTGCCACCATTGCGGCACCGTATGGGAAGGGGCCGAGGAGGGCGAGCACTGCGCGCGGTGCTCGACCCTCCTGCACACCCGCAGGCCCGACAGCTTCAACCGTACCTGGGCGTTCCTGATCGCGGCCGCCATCCTTTATCTGCCGGCCAACATGCTGCCGGTGATGATCACCAAGAGCCTGTTCGGCACACAGCAGGACACCATCCTGAGCGGCGTCATCTACTTCTGGGTGTCCGGTGCCTACGGGTTGGCGGCGCTCATTTTCATCGCGAGCTTTCTGGTGCCGTTGTTCAAGCTGACGGCGCTCACCTTGTTGAACTTCATGGCCCAGCGCGGCAGCGACTGGCGCCAGCTGGAGCGCGCCAAGCTCTACCGCATCCTCGAAGTGATCGGACGCTGGTCCATGCTCGACGTGTTCGTGGTGGCGCTCCTGGCCGGCCTGGTTCGAATCCACGGCTTTGCCGAGATCACCGCCGGGGTGGGCATCGCGGCCTTCGGCGCGGTGGTGGTGCTGACCATGCTGGCGTCGCTCAGCTTCGATCCGCGCCTGACCTGGGACACGCGGGCCGCGAAGGGCAAGAAGCAGCCGGACGGAACGAAAAGAGGTGAAAGAGTCGTATGAGCGAAGAAGACAAAGTGGCCGAGAACCCCCCATTGACCCGGCCCAAGGTCGTACGGCGGCGGAACTGGCTGCCATCGATGATCTGGTTGATCCCCGTCGTGGCGGCCCTCGTCGGCGTGACACTGGTCGCGCGCATTCTGATGGAGCGTGGCCCCGAAGTGGTGCTGACCTTCAAGACCGCCGAAGGCCTCGAAGCGGGCAAGACGGCGGTCCGGTACAAGGACGTGCAGATCGGAACGGTGCAGAGCATTCGCCTCGCCAATGACCGCTCCCACGTTCGCGTGCTGGTGCAGCTCAAGAAGGAAGCCAGCGGCTTCACAGCACAGGACACGCGCTTCTGGGTGGTGCGCCCGCGCCTCGACACCACCGGCATTTCAGGCCTCGGCACCTTGCTTTCGGGTGCGTACATCGGCGCCGATGCAGGCACCTCCGAAGAGACCGCTGGCGAGTTCACCGGGCTGGAGGTGCCGCCCATCGTCACGCGCGACGCATCGGGGCGGCAGTTCCTGCTGCGGGCACGCGATGTCGGATCGCTCGACATCGGCTCGCCGGTGTACTTCCGCCGCATCAAGGTCGGCCAGCTCGCGGCGTACGAACTCGACGGCGACGGCCGCGGCGTCACGCTGCGTGTCTTCGTCAATGCGCCGTACGACAAGTTCGTCGGCGTCAACACGCGCTTCTGGCACGCCAGCGGCTTCGACGTAGAGCTGAATGCCAGCGGCCTGAAGGTGCGCACGCAGTCGCTGGCGACCGTGCTGCTCGGCGGCCTCGCCTTTCAGGCGCCCGACGACGCGGCGGGTCCGGTCGCGCAGGAGAACACCGCCTTCGCCCTGGCGGCCGATGAAGCCTCGGCCATGAAGGAGCCGGACGGGCCTTCGCAGACGATGCTGCTGTATTTCAACCAGTCGTTGCGCGGCCTGTCGCCCGGGGCGGCCGTCGACTTTCGCGGTGTCGTGATCGGCGAGGTCAAGTCGATCGGCGTCGAATTCGACCGCGACGAGCGCGAATTCAAGATGCCCGTGGTGGTGCAGATCTACCCCGACCGCATGCGGCGCAGGGCCATCGGCGCGACGATCGATTCGCGTTACTCGCCGCTGGATCGGTGGCAGTTCCTCGTCAGCAAGGGCTTGCGCGCCCAGCTGCGTACGGGCAATCTGCTGACGGGGCAGGTGTACGTCGCCATCGACTTCTTCCCCGAAGCCAAGCCGACCAGGATCGACCCCAGTCGGACACCGCTCGAACTGCCGACGACCCCCAACAGCCTGGACGAACTCCAGTCGCAGGTGTCCGACATCGCGCGCAAGCTCAACAAGGTGCCGTTCGATGAGATCAGCGCCGACTTGCGGAAGGCGCTGGGCACGCTCAACAAGACCCTCGCCACGACCGAGCAGCTCGCCAAGAGCCTCAACAACGACGTGACGCCGGAGATGACCGCGGCCATGAAGGACGTGCGTCGCACGCTCAAGTCAGCCGAGAGGACGATCGCCGACGATTCGCCGCTGCAGCAGGACATGCGGCAGACCCTCCAGGAAGTCACGCGCGCCGCGGCTTCGCTGCGGATCCTCACCGACTACCTGGAGCGCCATCCTGAATCACTGATCCGTGGCAAGCCGGAGGACAAGCAGAAATGAGATCGATGAACTCCCGATGCGTGGCCGCCACTCTCGGCGCTGCGTTGCTGATGGCAGGCTGCGCGACCAGCAGCGGGCCGCAGTACTACAGCCTGGCCGAAACTGCAGCGCCCGTCCGGACGGCTGTCGCAGCCGGCGGCACGACACCTGTCTATATCGAACTCGCGCCCATCGCGATGCCCGAGCGCTTTGCACGGCCGCAGATGGTGGTTCGCAAGAAGGGTTCGCCGGAAAGCCCGGCGGTCGACATCCTGGAAGACCACCGCTGGTCGTCCTCTTTCGACAGCGAGCTGCGGGACGCACTGGGCAGCAGCATTGCCAGCCGCCTCGGGGCGGTCGACGTGACCAAGACCGGCCGCCTGCGGGGCCAGCCGGCGACCCGCATCGCCGTGCAACTGGGGCAGTTCGATGCGGCGGAAGGCAGCCGTGTCGACGCCAGCTTTACCTGGACCGTTCGCCGCACCGACGAAGGGCCGGCGACCGGGTGCCAGCTGTCGCTGTCGGAACCTGTCGGCAGCGGCTTCGACGCATTGGCGCAGGGTGCGCAGCGCGTGACCGCGAAGCTGGCCGATGCCATTGCCGCCAGCGTCTCGGCCATCAAGGCGAATCAGGTGCCGTCCTGCGCGGCTTGACGAACGCATCGGCGGCAGCCATGAGTACGACCGGGTTCGCGTTGTTTGCCACCGCCATCGGCGCATGTGGCATCGCTTGGGGCCCGCGGGGCATCGTCGGCGTCCAGTTGCCCGAATCGGACGAGGGCGCCACGCGCCATCGAATGGCACGGCGCTTTCCACAGTTGCAGGAAATCGAGCCGCCGCCCGAAGTGCATCGGGCCACGTCGGCCATCTGTGCACTGCTGGACGGAGAGCCGCTCGACCTGTTGGAGATCGAACTCGATCTGGAAGGCGTCAGCGACTTCCATCGACACGTCTATGCCATCGCACGCCGCATCCCGCCCGGGCGCACCCGCACTTACGGCGACATCGCGGCCGAGCTCGGCGACAAGGGGCTGGCGCGCGCCGTGGGGCAGGCGCTCGGCCTCAATCCATTCGCGCCCGTCGTGCCCTGCCACCGCGTGCTGGCGGCCGGCGGCAAGTGGGGCGGCTTCTCCGCGCACGGCGGCGCGGCCTCGAAACTGCGCATGCTTGCAATCGAGGGTGCCAGGCCGGACAGCGACACCGAATCGCTCTTCTGACGGCAAGCTCAAGACCCGAGACCTAGCACAGCGCGTCGCTTCGCGCTGCCTGCGGCCCATTGCCGCCTTGGCGACAATGGGGCGATGACTTCATCGCGCTTCTTCAGGATCGCGCTCGTGCTGGGCCTGTTGTCGGCCATCGGCCCGTTCGCGATCGACATGTACCTTCCCGCGCTGCCGGAGATCGGCAGCAGCCTGGGCGCCGGCATCGGCCCCGTGCAGATGAGCCTCACGGCGTTCTTCCTCTCGCTGGGCGTGGGCCAATTGCTCTATGGCCCCGTGTCGGACATGGTGGGACGCAAGCCGCCGCTCTACTTCGGTCTCGTCCTTTTCGCGCTGGCGAGCATCGGTTGCGCGCTTGCGACCGACATCGAGATGCTGATCGCGCTGCGCTTCCTGCAGGGCCTCGGCGCAGCGGCAGGCATGGCCATCCCGCGCGCGGTGGTGCGTGACCTGCACACCGGTAACGACGCGGCGCGGCTGATGTCCTTGCTGATGCTGGTATTCAGCGTGTCGCCGATCCTGGCGCCGCTGGTCGGCAGCGCGGTGATCGCCTTCACCGGCTGGCGCGGCGTGTTCTGGGCGGTGACGGTCGCGGCCGTGGTCGGTCTGGCGACCGTGGCATCCGTGCTGAAGGAAACGCGGCCCGCGGAGCAGCGCGTGGAAAGCAGCCTGGGCAGCGCGCTCAAGGCCTACGGCGTGCTGCTGCGCGACACGCACTACCTCGGGCTGGTGTTCATCGGCGCTTTCGCGATGGCGGGCTTCTTCACCTACCTGGCGAACTCGTCCTTCGTGATGATCGACCACTACGGCCTGTCGCCCACGCTCTACAGCGTGGCGTTCGGCGTCAATGCCGCGGCCTTCTTCGGCGCCGCGCAATTCAACGGACCGCTGTGCGAGCGCTTCGGGATCGTGCGCGTGGTCAAGTCCAGCGTGAGTGCCTGCGGCATCGTCATGACGCTCATGTTCGCCTACTACCTGAGTGGAGGCGATCGGCTGGCCGTGCTCATCATGCTGTACTTCATTGCCAGCGCCCTGATGGGCTTCGTCATTCCGACCACCTCGGTGCTCGCGCTCGAAAAGCACGGTGCCATCGCCGGCACGGCCTCGGCCTTGCTCGGCACCCTGCAGATGCTGACGGGCTCGCTGGTGATGGCGGTGGTCGGCGCCTTCACGAACGGCAAGCCGTTGCCCATGGTCGCCGGCATGGCGGCAGGTGCGCTCATTGCCGTGGTGCTCACATGGTTCACGCTCGGCGGGCGTCAGAGGGAAGTCTGTGCGGCGGGATGAGATGGTGACGGCACCGACGTCCGTATCCGTTGTCACCGAGGGGCTGCCCCAGCCGCAACGCTGGCACGCGATGCTGGTGATCATCCTGGGCATCGCAGTGGCGGTGCTCGACGGCACCATCGTCAACCTCGCGCTGCCCGGCATCGCGCGCGAGCTTCATGCGGACGCGGCGCATGCGATCTGGGTGGTCAACGCCTACCAGATCGCCACGCTGGTCATGCTGCTGCCGCTGGCCTCGCTGGGGGATCTCATCGGCTATCGGCGTGTGTATCTGGTGGGCATTGCGCTGTTCGCGGTGGCGTCGCTCTTTGCGACCTTCGCCAACTCGCTCGGCATGCTGATTGCCGCGCGGGCGCTCCAGGGACTGGGAGCGGCCGGGATCATGAGCGTCAACGCGGCACTGGTGCGGCTGATCTATCCGCGGGACCAACTGGGCCGGGGCATGGCGATCAACTCGATGGTGGTGGCGACCGCGTCGGTCGCCGGGCCCACGGTGGCGGCGGCCATCCTGTCGGTCGCCTCGTGGCCGTGGCTGTTCGCGCTCAATGTGCCGCTGGGCGCGCTGGTGCTCGCGCTGGGCTTGCGCGCATTGCCGGCCAACCGGGACAAGGCTTCGGCGGACTCCCGCTTCTCGGCATTCGACGTGCTGCTCAACGTGCTGATGTTTGCATTGATCTTCGTCGGCGCCGATCGGCTGGGCGTGCGCGGCGATGCGGGGCAAGGCGCCAGCCCCTGGGCTTGGGCACTGCTGTTGTCCGGTATCGCGGTGGGCTTTGTCTATTTGCGGCGGCAACGCACGCTGACGCTGCCGCTGTTTCCCGTCGACCTGTTGCGCATTCCGGTGTTCGCGCTCTCGATGGGAACGTCCATCAGCGCTTTCTGCGCCCAGATGCTGTCGTTCATCGCGCTGCCCTTCCTGCTGCTCGAGACCTATGGACGCTCGCATTTCGAAGCCGGATTGCTGATCACGGCGTGGCCGCTGGCGATCGTTGTCATGGCACCGATCGCAGGCCGGCTCATCGGCCGGTATCCGGACGGCCTGCTGGGCGGCATCGGCCTGGCCCTGCTGGCCACCGGCCTGGTGCTGCTCGCGGCGTTGCCCGCGCATCCCGCCAATGCCGACATCGTGTGGCGCATGGCCCTGTGCGGCGTGGGCTTCGGCTTGTTCCAGTCGCCCAACAATCACACCATCGTGACTTCGCCGCCATCCCATCGCAGCGGCGCGGCGAGCGGCATGCTGGGCACTGCGCGTCTGACCGGCCAGACATTGGGCGCGGTGCTGCTGGCTGCGATATTCAGCATCTGGAGCCCGCACGACGGCAAGGGCCAGGTCATCGCGCTCGGGCTCGCCGCATGCTGCGCCGCCGTGGCCGCCGTGTTCAGCTTGCTGCGAACCCGTCAGCCGGTGGCCGGCCACGCCTGAGCCGTCTGCGCCTGCTTGCCTCTCTTAGTTGGCCGGGATCACTTCGATGATCCGATCGGCCATGTAGGGGAAGAATGGATTCGACGACAGGCGCGTCAGCGAATCCAGGCTGACGATGAGCGCGCCGCGCTCGCCGCGAACTGCAAGGGCACCGAGGTTCACTCCGAAGTCCTCGCTCATGTCGGGGCTTATTCCGTACAACGAATCGGTGACGGGAAAGGGCAGCGCCAGATGCGACAACGAGAACACTTCCGCCGGAAACTCGAGATCGAGCAGCCGCGTCTTCTCTGTCACCGCGCCGGCCTCGGTGACGCGCTCCACCACCTGACGGCTGTTCGGCCCGGTGTTGGTGATCAGCGTCGACCGGAACTGTCGCGGCGCCGGCGTCAGCACGCGATTCGGCTGCAGGTCGCTCCCCGATCGCAGCATCGGACCGAACTTGACGCTGCGGTTCAGGTCGAACAGCACCAACTCGCTGCCATTGCTCGGCAGCCGCGCATACAGGCCGGTCACGATTGCGCGTGTGCTCACCGTGAAGTCGATCAATGACTGGAAGGTGAGGATCGGCGGCAGTTTCGCGAGGCGGCCGGCACTCTCTTCGCGCGCAATGTGGGAGCGCAGGTCGCGCGTGAGGAGCGAGGACTGCCGCGCCCCGTTGACCGGGAAGGAGTTGTACTTGAACGGATTGAATTCCGGCACGACGCCCAGCCACGCCGCCTTGGCGAACGCCGGAAACATGGCCGGCCAGCCGAGCACGCCTGCAAAGCGGGAAAGTTCGGTGATGCCGATCATCGGGCCGATCAGGATGATCCGGTCCGGTCGCGCCAGGCTCGAATCGTCCAGGCCGTCGAGCGCGAACTTCATCGCCAGCGCACCACCGTTGGAGAAGCCGACGATGTGCAGTGGCAACGGCGCGGCCGCGCGGCGGCGCGCTTCCCTCACCGCGAGGCGGGTTGCCTCGGACCAGTCTTCCCATTGCACGCGCGTGAGCCCGGCGGGAACGGTGCCGTGGCCCGGCATGCGGATCGCGACGACCGCGAAGCCACGGTCGCGATAGAGATTGGCGACATGACGCAGGCTGAAAGGTGAATCGGTCAATCCATGCAGCAGGACAACCGCCCCTCGCGGCGCACCTTGCGGTTCGAGCACATAGGACCGGTTCCAATCCTGCACGAAACGCCCCGGATAGACCAGGCCGCCGTCGTAATAGCGATTGCCGGGCACGCGCGCCTCGGGAGGCAGCTTGTCGGTGACCTCGGTGCGTACCTCTGCGAAGACCTTGTCCTCGGCGGCCAGATAGCCGGCCCAGTCGGACTTGGCGAGTTCTGCGCGGGACAATTCGTGCGGCACATGCGTGTGCCAGAGTTCGAGGGGCGGGCCGCGCTGCACGTCGTAGGTGCGCAGCGCGATTGCGGTGATGAAGACCACGCCGATCACCAGCGCCGTGCGCTTCAGAATCCTCGCCAGCCGGGGTAGCATTTCCGTCCTCTCACTCGTGGCTCGATCGGGCGATCGACCCTGTGTCGCTCACCGGCGTGCAATCTATCACGAGGCTTCGGGCGCAAGCTCGCGCACCCAGGTGGCGCTCGCAATGCCCCCCAGCGTTGCCACCGCCTGTTCGGTTCGCGCATCCCACGCATGGCCATAGTTCAGCCGCAGGCAGTTCGTGAAGCCGCGTTGCGCCGAGAAGATCGGACCCGGCGCAACGCTGATGCCCTGCGAAAGTGCCTGGCGATGAACTTCGAGCGCATCGACCTGCTTCGGCATCTCGACCCAGAGGAAGTAGCCGCCCGCCGGACGCGTGGCCCGAGTCCCCGGCGGAAAGTGCTCGCCGATGGCTTGCGCCAGGCAGGTCTGCTGCTCGGCGAGCGTGCGGCGCAGCTTGCGCAGGTGCTTGTCGTAGCCGCCCTTTTCGAGATAGGCCGCCAGCCCGGCCTGCGCGGGTGCCGACGCGCCGAGCGTGGTCGTCAGCTTCCCGCGTGCCACTGTGCGTGCGAAGCGTCCGGGCGCGGCCCATCCGATGCGGTAGCCGGGCGCCAGGCACTTCGAGAACGACGAGCAATGCATGACGATCCCTTCGGTGTCGAAAGCCTTCGCCGGTAGCGGGCGCTTGTCGCCGAAGTAGAGCTCGCCGTAGACGTCGTCCTCGATGAGCGGCACGTCGTGGCGCGTCAGCAGTTCGACCAGCGTCTTCTTCTTTGCGTCCGGCATCAGGCTGCCCAGCGGGTTCTGGAAGTTCGTCATCAGCCAGCATGCCTTCGGGCGGTGCCGCTCGATGGCGCGTTCCAGCGCGTCGAGGTCCATGCCTTCGCGCGGATGCGTCGGTACTTCGATCGCTTCCAGGCCGAGGCGCTCCAGTGCCTGCAGAGAGGCGTAGAAGGTCGGCGATTCGATCAGCACCGCATCACCGGGGCGCGTCACCGTAGAGAGGCACAGATTCAATGCCTCGAGCGCGCCGTTGGTGACGACGATCTCGTCGGTATGGACCTGCAATCCGTCGGCCAGGTACCGCAGCGCGATCTGCCGGCGCAAGCGCGCGTTGCCGGGCGTGAGATCGTCCACCGTACTCCACGGATCGAGGTTCTGGATGCTGGACGCCATGATCTGGCCCAGCCTTCGCAGTGGAAAGAGAAGAGGGCTCGGGAAGGCGGAACCCAGCGGCACCACGTTCCGCACCATCGACGATTCGAGGATCTCGAACACCCGTTCGCTGACGTCGAGCGGGACCGCGTCGTCCTCCGGTTGCGATGCGACTTCGGGTTCGGGCGGAAGATGCCGGGCGCCGTCGGCCACGTAGTAGCCCGAGCGCTCACGCGCACGGATGAGGCCCTGGGCCTCGAGCAGGTAGTAGGCCTGGAACACGGTGGATGGACTCACGCCACGGCTGGCGCGGGCCTGACGGACGGACGGCAGACGGTCACCCGGATGGAGCACACCGGTTCGGATGGATTCCGCGATCTCGGCGGCCAGTGCTTCATAGCGTGTCATGCGGCGGGATTGTCGGGCACGGGACTGCGCTCCATACTCAAGAGCATGACCCAGCTCGGCAAGCCACCCGGGGACGACAACCAGATTCGCCACGGTTGCGAACAGGCGGGCTGCCCACCGGCCTCCAAGCCCTGGGTGCTCGCCGCGGCGATCATCGGTTCGAGCATGGCCTTCATCGACGGCACGGTGGTCAATGTCGCGCTGCCCGCCATTCAGGCGGATCTGCACGCGACGGCCTTCCAGGCGCAGTGGGTCGTGGAGTCCTACGCGCTATTCCTCGCTGCACTGCTGCTCGTCGGCGGCTCGCTCGGCGATCACTTCGGGCGCCGCAAGATCTTCGCGATCGGTGTCGCGCTCTTCGCGTTCGCCTCGGTGGGCTGCGCGCTGGCCGGCGACGTGCAGCAACTGATCCTGGCGCGGGCCGTGCAAGGCATCGGCGGTGCGTTGCTGGTGCCCGGCAGCCTGGCGCTCATCAGCGCTTCGTTTGCGGAGAAGGAACGCGGTCGCGCCATCGGCACATGGTCGGGGTGGAGCGGCATCACCGCCGCGATCGGGCCGGTCGCCGGCGGTTTCCTCGTCGATCATTACTCGTGGATCTGGGCCTTTCTTGTCAACGTGCCGATGGCCGTGATCGTGCTGCTGATCGTGTGGCGGCATGTGCCCGAAAGCAGGGGAGGCGATGCCGCCGCGGAGCTCGATCTCTGGGGCGCGGCGCTCGCGACCATCGCGCTGGGCGGTGTCGTCTATGGGTTCATCGAAGCGCCGACGCAAGGGTGGACATCGCCGGCCGTGTCGGGCGCGCTCGTCGCCTGTGTGGTGGCGAGCATTGCGTTCGTCGTCGTGGAGCTTCGCGTGCGGTCGCCGATGCTGCCGCTCTCCATGCTGCGCATCGGAAACTTCGGTGGCGCCAATCTGCTGACGCTGCTGCTGTATGCGGCGCTCGGCGGCGGCCTGTATTTCTTCCCGCTCAACATGATCCAGGTGCAAGGCTATTCGGCCACGGTCGCGGGGGCTGCGCTACTGCCGTTCATCCTGATCATGTTCGCGTTTTCGGGCTGGGCCGGACAACTGGTCGATCGCTTCGGATCGCGACTGCCGCTGGTCGTGGGGCCGAGCATCGCGGCGGTGGGCTTCGCGCTGTTCGCGGTGCCGGGCGTGGGAGCCAACTACTGGACCGCGTTCTTCCCGGCGGTCGTGGTGCTGGGCCTGGGCATGACCATCACAGTTGCGCCGCTCACGACCACGGTGATGAACGCGGTCGGGCCCGAGTCGGCCGGCATTGCATCGGGTGTGAACAACGCGGTCTCGCGCGCGGCATCGGTGCTGGCGATCGCGGTGTTCGGGGTGGTGATGGCCTGGGCATTCGATACACGGCTTGGCGAGGGCTTGCGCGACATCGGCGCTTCCGCAGAGACCACCGTCTTCCTCGAAGCGCAGCGCAGCCAGCTTGCGGGCGCGATGCTGCCTGCGGGCGTGGATGCCGCCGCGGGCGCGGCGCTCAGGCAAACGGTGAATGCGTCATTCGTCTCGGGGTTTCGATGGGTGATGTTGATTTGTGCGGGGTTGGCGCTGGTGAGTGCGCTGAGCGCGTGGGTGCTGATCGGGCGCCGACCGCGAACGGCGCCCGTTTCCGCCGACGGGTGACCGGCTCAGACCGCCCCATGCGCCTCCACGAACAACGCATACAGCGAATGGCTGCTCGTCATGTAGAGCCGATTTCTTTTCGGCCCCCCGAACTCCAGATTCGCACAACGCTCCGGCAACCGGATGAACCCGATCGGCTTGCCCTGCGGATTGAAGACCTTCACCCCATCCATCTCCTCTGACTTGCCAGTCGGCAGGTACGCCTTCATGCCGCCGCCAATGTCTGTCGGCTCGCTCGCGACGGCGCCCGTGTAGCCCCAGCCGCACCACAGGTTGCCGTCCCGGTCGACGCGAAAGCCGTCGAACGCACCTGGGCCTTCCGCATCGATCAGCTTGGTCTTGTTGGCCAGGCCGCCATCGGCAGCCACGTCGTAGCTCCACATGCTTCGGTTCGGTGTGCCTTTCCACTCGACCACGTAGAGCTTCTTCTCGTCCGGCGAAAACGCCAGTCCGTTGGGGTTCACGAGATCCGTGATCATCGCGGTGAGCTTGCCATCCGGCGCAAGGCGGTACACATTGGTCGTCGCCTGTTCGGGCGTGGCCCTGGATCCTTCCCATTCGCCGTTGATGCCGAAGATCGGGTCGGTGAACCAGATCGTGTCGTCCGACTTGACGACGATGTCGTTCGGCGCGTTGAGCCGCTTGCCTTCGTAGCTGTCGGCCAGCACGGTCATCCGGCCATCCTTCTCGGTTCGCACGATGCGGCGAGTGACGGAGTGTTCGCACGAGACCAGGCGCCCCTGGCGGTCGCGGGTATTCCCGTTGGCATAGTTGACGTTGGTCTTGTGCACGCTGAACTTGCCGGTCTTCTCGTCGTACTTCATGAGCCGGTTGTTGGGGATGTCGCTGCACAGCAGGTAGCCACCTTCGGGAAAATAGACCGGGCCTTCGGCCCAGCGCATGCCGGTGCCGAGCTGCTCCACCGTGCTGCTGTAGATGCGGTACTTGGTGAAGCTCGGGTCCAGGATCATCACGGCCGGGTCCGGGTAGCGCTGCTGAGGCTTGAAGTCGAAGGATTGCGCGCAGGCCAGTCCGCCCAGCGCGGCCAGGCCGGAGCCAGCGGCGGCTTTCAGAAAGCCGCGACGAGCGACCCTTGTGTGTTCTTGCATGCGGTGTCTCCTCGAATGATGCCCAGTTCGGGCCGGCGAATGATGTCACCGCCGCCGCTCCATGACCAGCCAGCCTCGCGCGCCTACGCCCTTCGCGTTAGCGCGCATGGCCGATAGCCAAGGCATCGACCCCCCTCCAAACTGCGCACTCGATTGCCCGTTCACCCAAGGTGTCGACGTAGGAGGAATGGCAATGACCCAAGCTTGCTGGCACGCCGCAAGGCTGCTGCCGCTTTTCGCGTGCGCGGTTCTTGCGGCCTGCTCCAAGGGGCCGCAGCCCGGTGAAGTGCTCGACGAAGCCCGGGTGGCGGGCCGGGATGCAGCGTCGTTCCCCCATGCCTCGGAGGACTACTTCCACGACATGGACGGAGGCATCGCGCTGTCGCCCGAGGAAATCAAAGGCCGCAACATGTGGCTGGTCTGGAGCGGCGGCAACGATCGCTTCTGGAACCAGATGACCGACTACACCTTCGGCGCCTTCGACCTGCTGAAGATCATCAGCTCGCATCCGAGCCTCGGCTATTCGCGTGTCAATCGCTGGAAGACCTTCGGCCTGGTGAACGAACCGTGCTTCGAGAATGCCGCCGGCCCCGACAAGGCCCGGCGCGGCCTCTGGCTCGACGTGCGCAGCAAGGACTGCGCGCCCGATCCCTTCGAGAACGAAAGCAAGTACCCCGGCGTGGCGATTGGCTCGCGCGGCAAGCCGCTGGGCGACGGCACGACGCAGCCTGTCGGCTCTTTCTACGGATGGAACACCGGCATCTCCGGCCTGCGCCTGTTCCCCAATCCGGCCTTCGACGAGAAGGCGGCCAAGGAATGGAACGCGGAGAAGTACTACACAGACCCGAGCTACTACAACCGCAAGGACCTGGTGCGGCCGTACCGCGTCGGCATGTCGTGTGGCTTCTGCCATGTGGGGCCGAGTCCGGTGAAGCCTCCGGCCGACCCCAACAATCCGAAGTTCGAGAACCTGAGCTCATCGGTGGGCGCCCAGTACATGTGGGTGGACCGGCTTTTCATCCACAACGCGAACAAGCCCGAAGGGCGCAAGAACTACATGTACCAGCTTGCCCACACGTACCGGCCGGGCACGATGGACACCTCGCTGGTCTCGACCGATGGAATCAACAACCCGCGGACCATGAACGCGGTCTACGATTTCGTGGGTCGCCTCGAGATGGCCAAGCGCATCGGACAGGAAAGGCTCGCCGGTGGCGAGCTCGACAACAAGCAGTTCAACGACTTCGTCAGCAGCGGGCCGCTGACCGAGTTCTTCACCAAGGCGGACGGCACCGTCCGCACGCCGCGCGTGCTCAAGGACGGCGCGGATTCCGTCGGGCTGCTCGGTGCGCTCAACCGCGTGTACCTCAACATAGGCCTCTTCAGCGAGGAATGGCTGCTGCACTTCAACCCGGTGATCGGAGGCAAGACCATCTCGCCGATCAAGATCGCATCGGCGCAGAAGAACTCCAGCTATTGGCAGGCGACCGAGTTGGGTACGGTGAACACGGCGCTGTTCTTCCTGAAAGCCGCGCAGCCCGATCACTTGAAGGACGCGACGGGCGGGGACAAGTACCTCACTGCCGATGCCGCCACGCTGGAGCGCGGCAAGGCCGCCTTCGCCGACACCTGTGCGCGCTGCCATTCGAGCAAGGCACCGCCGCTGCCGGCCTCGCTCGACATCAACCCCGCGCGCTGCGCCGGTCCCGGCTACGTCGAATGCTTCAAGCGCTACTGGAACTGGACCCAGACGCCCGAATACAGGACGCAGATGCGCAAGATCGTCCAGGCGCCGGACTTCCTGCAGAGCAACTACCTGTCGACCGAGGCACGCATTCCGGTGACGCTGCTGCGCACCAACGCGTGCAGTCCACTCGCCACCAACGCGCTGCGCGGCAACATCTGGGACAACTTCTCATCGCAGACCTACAAGAGCCTGCCATCGGTCGGCACGGTCACCTTGCGCGATCCGTTCACGGGTGAGGCCAAGCCCTATGCAATGCCGGCCGGCGGGCGCGGCTACACGCGCGTGCCTTCGCTGATCAGTGTCTGGTCGACCGCGCCTTTCCTGCTGAACAACACCGTCGGCGAGGCGGACCCCGACGGCAATCCGTCGGTCGAGGCCCGCATGAAGGTCTTCGACGATGCGATTCAGCAGATGCTGTGGCCCGAGAAGCGAAAGGCCGATGCGGTGCTGGGCAACAAGGTCGAGGGCACGATCGACCGCACGACGGAGCGCAGCGTGGTGACCATTCCGACCGGCTTCGCGCCGGACGCGTTGCTGCCTTTGCAGGGTGCGCTGAATCGGTGGCTGCCGTGGCTGGTGAAGGAGGGCGGCGACATCGTGCTCGGGCCCATCCCCGAAGGCGTGCCCGTGAACCTGCTCGCCAACCTCAAGCTGCGCGCGGAGTCCGATGGACTCGGCGACAAGGCCGAGCATGTAAAGGACGCAGGCGAGCTGCTGGTGAAGCTCAAGCACGCGCTGGCCAGCGCACCGGCCGGCGCCAGTGATGAAGAGTTGCGCAAGCACTTCGTGAATCTTCGTGAGCCGATGCTCGAACTGAGCAAGTGCCCGGACTTCGTGGTCAACCGCGGCCATTACTTCGGCACCGCCCAGTTCAATCGCCAGGACGGACTGAGCGCCGACGAGAGAGCCTTCGGCCGCGAGCCGGAACTGAGCGACGATGACAAGCGCGCGCTGGTTGCCTTCCTGAAGACCTTCTGACAAAGATCCGATCGCGCCCATGCCAGGACCCGAATCGATCGACTGGGACTACGTCGTCGTCGGTTCGGGTGCGGGCGGGGGCACCCTCGCAGCCCGGCTGGCCGAAGCAGGCATGCGCGTCTTCTTGCTCGAGGCCGGCGGCGATCCGCGCGCAAACGCCGCGCGCCTGCCCGATGACTACGACGTACCGGCGTTCCATGCCTTCGCCTGCGAGAACGCGGCGATGAGCTGGAATTTCCGCGTACGCCACTACGAGGACGAAGACCAGCAGGCGAGGGACTGGAAACACGAGGTGGGGCAGGGCGTGCTCTATCCGCGTGCCGCGGCGCTGGGCGGCTGTACCTCTCACAACGCGATGATCTTCATGCTGCCGCATGCCTCGGACTGGAACTACATTGCGCGCCTCACCGGCGACTTGTCCTGGCGCGCGACGAACATGCGCCGGTACGCGCTGCGCGTGGAGGACTGTCGGCACAGGCCGCTGTGGCGTGCTTTGCGGCATATCGGACTGGACCCCACGGGCCATGGCTGGCATGGCTGGCTCAAGACGGAGAAGTCGATCCCGCTCACCGTGCTTGGAGACGACGGGCTGGTGCGCGTGCTGCGCGACACCGCCAGGACCTTCACCAGCAGTCTGCCGACACCTCTGCTCAGCACCTTGCGCTGGGTGCGTCGTGGCTTGGGGGACCCCAACGCGTGGCACATGCGATCCGGCAGCTTCGAGGGCATCTGCTACACCCCGCTCGCGACCTCGGACCGTCGGCGCATCGGCGTGCGGGAACGACTGCTCGACGTCGCCGAGCGGCACCCCACCCGCCTGCACATCGAACAGGAGGCGCTCGCCACGCGCGTGCTCTTCGATGCCGACGGCGGGGCCAATGGCGTCGAGTACCTGAAGGGCGCACGCCTGTATCGCGCCCATGCGCAGCCGAGCGATGTGCCTGGCGAACCACGTCAGGTGCGGGCGCGGCGCGAGGTGATCCTTTGTGGCGGCGCCTTCAACACGCCGCAACTGCTGATGCTGTCGGGTATCGGACCGGCTGCCGAACTGATTCCGCATGGCATCCCCGTACGGGTCGACCTGCCGGGCGTCGGGCGCAATCTGCAGGACCGTTACGAAGTGGCAGTCACCCATCGCATGCGCGAACCCTGGGAAGTGCTGCAAGGCGCGCGCTTCGATCGGGACGACACGCTGTGGCGGCACTGGCAGGAAGGAAAGGCCGGCATGTACGCCTCCAACGGCGCGGCGCTCGGCGTGGTGCAGAAGTCGAGCGCCGCGACCCGTGGGAAGGCCGAGCCGGACCTTTTCTGCATGGCGCTGCTGGCGCGATTCGAGGGCTACTTCAGCGGGTTCTCGAAATGGATACGCGACCACCCGGATCGACTGACCTGGGCAGTGCTCAAAGCCCACACGCAGAACCGCGCCGGCACAGTGCGCCTGAAGTCCGCCGATCCCCTCGATATGCCGCTGGTCGACTTCCACTACTTCGAGGAGGGCAGCGACTCGTCAGGCGAGGATCTGCAAGCCGTGATCGAAGCCATCCGCTTCGTGCGTCGAATGACCGCGCCGCTGATCAAGAGCGGATGGATCGTCGAGGAACTGGCGCCCGGCCCCGCGGCACAAAGCGACGAGGCACTGGCCGACTACGTGCGCAGCACGGCATGGGGACATCATGCATCGTGCTCGTGCCCGATCGGCAACGCCAGCGAAGGGGGCGTGCTCGACAGCACCTTTACCGTGCATGGCGTGAAGCGGCTTCGTGTCGTCGACGCATCGGTGTTCCCGCGCATACCGGGTTTCTTCGTTGCGGCGCCGATCTACATGATTGCGGAGAAGGCCGCCGAAGTCGTATTGCAGCATGCATATCGCACACCCCTTTCGGCAAATTGACGGGTCCTGGCGATTGGCTGACACTTTGTGAACGACGGGGTTTCCCCAGAGGAGAGGGCGTATGGCCTATGACGCGCAGCAACTGCTCGACATGTCGCAGCAACAACTCGACGACTTGTTTCGCGCCAGCCCGGCGGGCGATATTCCCTCCGGCGAGGCCGAAGGCACGGCCATCATCGCGCCAGGCACGACCTACTCGTTGGCCATCGCGAAGATCATCAATCACTTCGGATGGCAGGGAAAAGTGTTCGATGCCGAGAACGGCGTACTGAAGAACAAGATCACGGTGATCGGCGTGGAGGCCATCGTCGCCGAGGTCAGCAAGGGCGAGAGCTGGCTCGACGGCAAGGAATGCATCGTCCTCGACTACTCCGACACTTCGCTGGTGGCCCGCCGGATCCGCGACGAGATCCGCCTCATCTCGCCGGACTTCTATCTGGGCAAGGTGTATCTGGGCAAGGACCGGTTGATCGACTTCTGCCTCAAGTTCTGATGCGGTGACTCCCCAATCCCACTTCATGGTGGTCGCGCCGCTGGCCGCAGGCCGCGAGGCCGGTCTGCGGGAATTGCTGGACACCATGAACGTGACGCCTGGCATGGCCGATCCGGCGAATGCGTTGTTGCCTTTCGGCGAGTTCGAGGGTCTGCACTTCGCACGCTTCGCGCTGCTGCCCGATACGACGATGAGCGACCTGGAAGCCTTCGATCTGCCGCGCCCCCATGTGCCGATGTACCTGTGCTTTCTCGGCGAATGCGATGGCCCGGCGGACGAGCAACTGGCCGAGTTCGTCGAGCGCGCCGGCGACGGGCTGCGCCAGCTGTTCTCGCATTGCGAAGGCTTCGGCACCGGCGCGGACCTGCTGGCAAAGCTCAAGGCGCACAGTGCGCCGGCGGCCGCGGGCTACGTGAACTGGATCGGACGCACCGTGAAGCACATCCAGCAGAACAGCGCCCTGCAACGTCTGTTGTCGTCACGCGTGCCGCGCGACGCTGCGGCAGCCGCCATCGACCCGCAGGCGATGCGACGCGAACTGCTGGCTTTCGTGCAGGACGAGATGATCGCCGGGCGGCTCGTCCTCACATCGACCGAACGCACGCCGACGGGCTGGCAGATTGGCAACCTGATGCATGCCGTCGGCGTGCCGTTGATCGGGCTGGTGCTGCTGCCGTTGTGGATCGTGCTGTTGCCCATCGTCATCGTGCTGTTGCGCCACCACGAGAAGACCGACCCCGAGTTCTGCCCGCGACCCGACCGGGCCGCGGTGCGCGAGATGCAGCAACTCGAAGACCACGACCTGACCAATAGCTTCACCGCGCTCGGCCCCGTCAAGCCCGGTCTGTTTCGACGCTATCTCGTGCAGGTCATCCTGCTCCTGATCGACTACGCAAGCCGACACGTCTTCGGGCGCGGGCATCTGGCACGGGTACAGACGATTCACTTCGCGCGCTGGGTCTTCATCGACGGCAAGGTGCGTGTGCTGTTCGCCAGCAGCTACGACGGCAGTCATGAGAGCTATATGGACGACTTCGTCAACAAGGCCGCGTGGGGCCTCAACCTTGCTTTCAGCCACGGCTTCGGCTGGCCGCGCACGGACTGGCTCGTGAAAGGTGGCGCGCACCACGAGTTGCGCTTCAAGTACTACCAGCGCCGGCATCAAGTACCCACGCAGGTCTGGTACAAGGCCTACCCCGGCCTCACGCTGACCGACCTGGACCGCAACCAGCGCATCCGCGAAGGATTCGACATGCATTCCATGAGCGACGAGCAGGCGCGTGCATGGCTGAGGCTGCTATGACCGTACAACCGGTCGACTACGACGACATCCAGGGCCTCGTGCGCTTCGGCTATCCGCGCCTGAAGCAGGCGTGCTTCCTGCTGCTGCGAGTGACCGATCCCGAGGCCGCGCGCGCCTGGATCGCACAAGCGCCCGTGACCAGCGCAACGAAGCTCGAGTCGCCACCGGAGACCGCGCTGCACATCGCCTTCACCAGCGCCGGACTGCGTGCGCTCGAGGTGGCGGAGGACATCATCGAAGGCTTCTCGTCGGAGTTCATCGTCGGCATGAGTAGCGATTCGAGCCGCGCGCGCCGGCTCGGCGACCTCGGCGACAGCGATCCCGGATGCTGGCAATGGGGCGGTTCGCCGGCCGAGATGCCGCATGTGCTGGTGATGCTCTATGCCATGCCCGGTGGGCTGGCGGAATGGGGAAGCAAGGCCATGTCGCAGGCCGAGGAAGGTTTCGAGCAACTGGCCTTGCTCACGACCTCCGACCTGGATGGCGTCGAGCCCTTCGGCTTTGCCGATGGCATCTCGGAGCCCACGATCGACTGGGAGCGCGAGCGACCGGCGCGCGACGTGGAGCTGTCGGACTACACCAATCGCTCGTGCCTCGGCGAGTACCTGCTGGGCTATCCCAACGAGTATGGCGAATACACCGACAGGCCCTTGCTCGACGCACTGCGCGACCCCGATGCCATCCTGGCGCGCGCGGAGGACGCGCCCGAACGGGCCGACCTCGGCCGCAACGGAAGCTACCTGGTCCTGCGCCAGTTGAAGCAGAACGTTCCGGATTTCTGGCGCTTCATCGACGAGCAGGCGCAAGGCGACCCCGTGCGCGGCAAGCAACTGGCCGAGGAGATGGTCGGGCGAACGATGGAGGGCGAGCCGCTCATGGGCCACCCTGAGGAAGCCATCGACGGAGAAAGCGACCCACGCAACACGTTCACCTATCGCAGCGACACCAAAGGGTTGCGCTGCCCCATCGGCGCTCACATCCGGCGCAGTAATCCGCGCAACGCCGACCTGCCGCCGGGCGAGCCCGGCTTCATTTCATGGGCGGCGCGCACCTTGGGCTTCGACGCCGAGGGGCTTGCCAACGATCTCGTCTCGTCGACCCGGTTCCATCGTCTCTTGCGTCGTGGACGCGAGTACGGCGTGCCGCCGCACGAAGAGACGGGCCTTCACTTCATCTGCCTCGGCGCGAACATTGCGCGGCAGTTCGAGTTCGTGCAGTCCGCGTGGCTGTCGGGCGTGCGCTTCGCCGGGTTGTCCAATGAAAGCGACCCGCTCATCGGAAATCATCTTCCGCGCGAGGACGGCACCACCACCGACACTTTCTCGATGCCGGTGGCCTCCGGGCCCGACAGGCGGGCGTGTGGCCTCCGTCAATTCGTTACCGTGCAGGGCGGCGCCTATTTCTTCCTGCCCAGCCGTCGCGCGCTGCGCTATCTGTCCAAGGTCAAGGTGCAGCCATGAACTCGAACGCCAGCCGCCCCACGCCCAGGGCCAACACGGGTTCCGTGCTGCGCAACTTCATCAGCGATTCGGGGATGGCGTTCATTCGGCTGGAGCGGCGCTTCGACCCCTTCTTCAGGCCTGCCTTCGACGCTTTCCTGCGCGATCCGCTGGCACGACTCACCACCGCCATGATCAACAGCCGGCGCTCGAACGAAGGCCTGCGCATCGCCGAAGAAAAACTCATGCCCGACGAGGACAGCTTCACCGACTCGATCGTCAAGAGCTTCACTCGCCAGATGAGCGACCTGTGGAAACCCGGCGGCTTCGAGCGCGGCGGCAACACCAAGACGCAAGGCATCGTGCGTGGGGAATTCATCGTCCACGACGACATCCCCGAGCACATGAAGCGCGGCATCTACGCGAAGCACCAGATCTTTCCTGCGTGGGTGCGCTTTTCCGGGCCCGGTCCCTACATCACGCCCGATATCGACGACGTGGGCTTCATGAGCATCAGCATCAAGCTCATGGGTGTGCCCGGCCCGAAGCTGATGGACGAGGAGAAGCACACGCTCGACATGTTCGCCGTCTCCACGCCCACCTTCGTCACGCCCGACGCCAAGTGCAATGCGGCCTTGCAGATCGAGAGCGTGAAGAACGCGCAGATCTTCTACTTCGTGAACCTGCGCGACCCGCACTTCCTCGACCTGATCATGCAGTCGCTGTTCATCAAGACGCAGAGCAGCCCTTTCGAGGCGCCGTACTTCAGCTGCGTTCCGTACCTGATGGGGGAGGGCCAGGCGATGCAGTATTCGGTCTGGCCCACGACGACGAAGCGCACGCCGATACCGCGCCTGCCGATGCGGCCGCCTGACGACTACCTGCGCAATGCCATGGTTGCGTCGCTGGCGGAAGGCGACGTCGAACTCGATATCCGCTTGCAGATGCAGACCGACCCGCATCTGATGCCGATCGAGAACGCGGGCGTGCTGTGGCCGGAGAAGCTGTCGCCACGGGTCAGCGTCGCCACGCTGCGGCTGCCGCGCCAGAAGTTCGATTCACCGGCGCAGATGGAGTTTGCCAAGCGGCTGTCGTTCAACCCTTGGCACACCGTTCCCGAGCATCGGCCGCTGGGCAACCAGAGCCGTGCACGCAAGCGGATGTACTGGGAGCTCTCCCAGTTGCGGCACAACATGAATGTGGTGCCGCATTACGAGCCGACGGGGGATGAGGTGTTCGAGTAGGGAGGCGGAAAGCTAGTCTGCGTTCTCAATGAGTGGCCGCGTTCCGGTGTTGACCGGCTTCTCCCACCAGGCCCTGTTGGAGTTCATGGGGGAAAGCGGACGCCGGATTCGCCGGCGCGCCACGGTGGATACTTGTCCATCACTTGCCCGAAGACCGGCGCGTTCAACCGCGCAGTGAGCCATTCGCGCAATCTTGGCCACGGCTGTGCATGGAACCAAGCCGCATCCACCTGCGCGAACTGCCGAACAAATGGCGCAATCGCGATATCTGTGAGGGCAACTTGGTCGCCATGCAGACACCGCGAGGCCTGGAGACGCGCATCCAGTCGCGCGAGGAAGAGGGCGCCTTGCTCGCGGTGGGCGGGCGCATCGCGTCCGGGATGGCGTTCGGGGTACTTGTAGCCGTCCAGGTGACGCTTGAAATCTCCATCGCATTCCGCGACTAGCGAAAGCATGTCGTCCAGCGTCCCGCGCGCAGGGCGCAGCCAGCCATCCGGATCGTCGCGACGAAGCGCCCACAGCATGATGTCCAGGCTCTGCTCGATCACACTGCCGTCCACATCGACCAGCACCGGCACCGTGCCCTTGGGCGAGGCTGCAAGCAGTTCGGCCGGCTTGTCGCGCAGAACGACCTCGCGCAGTTCGCAATGCTGGCCGCTCGCAGCAATCGCCATGCGCGCCCGCATTGCATACGGGCAGCGTCGGAACGAATACAGGACCGGCTTCAGATCAGTCGGCGAATCGTCTTCTTGCGCCATACGAAGCGGTAGTAGCACGCCTGCATCGCCAGCATCGCGGTGAAGGCGACGGGGTAGGCGATCCAGATGCCGTTCAGACCCATGCGATGGCTCAGCCACCACGCGACCGGCACCTCGATCAGCGCGATGGAGAAGATCGAAATGCCGGTGGGCACCAGCACCGACCCGCTGGCGCGCATGATCCCCGAGAGCGCGGCACCCATGCCGAAGATCACCGTGCTCCACAGCATGATGTGCAGCAGCGTCTGCGCCACTTCGATCACGGGCTCGCTGGTGATGAAGAAGCCCATCAGCGGCCGGGAGAACAGGTAGCCCAGCACGACCAGCGAGCCGGTGAGCACCACGTTCATCAGCAGTGCGGTCCGCGTGATGGCGCCCAGGCGCTGCACCTGCCCCGCGCCGATGGCCTGCGCGCCAAGGATGGAAGCCGTGATGGCGATCGAGATGGCCGGGAACTGCACATACGCCACGACCTGGTTCACCGCGCCGTACGCTGCAGTCGCGTTGGAGCCGTAGGCATTGACGAAGGACAGCAGCGCGATCTCGGCCAGCGAGACCACGATCATCTGCACCCCGGTCGGCACGCCGACCTTGAGCACCGCCTTGAGCAACGCCGGCCGCACACGCAGGTGCCGCATGAAGTCGGCGTCGGGGGCCAGCACGCTCTTCTTGCGCCGCAGATGGAAGCCCAGCCAGGCCGTCGCGACGACGAAGGAGATCACCGTGGCGCAAGCGCCGCTCGCCACCCCGAGTTGCGGCAGGCCGAACCAGCCCTTGATCAGCGCCGGCGTGATCGCCAGGCCGAGCACGGTCGAGATCATCAGCGTGTAGAGCGGCGTCACCGTATCGCCCACGCCGCGCAGCATGGCCGTCGACAGCAGGAACACGAAGAGGCCCGGCATCGCGATCAGGATGATTCGCGCATAGCTCGTGGCGTCGGCCAGGATGTCCGGCGGCGTGCCCAGCAAGCGCAGCATCGGCTCGGTGAAGGCGCCGCCGAACAGCGCGACGGCGAGCCCGAGCAGCACGCCGACCGTGAGCGTGGTTCCCGCCACGGCGCGTGCCTTGTCAGGCTCGCGTGCGCCCCAGGCCTGGCCGATCAGCACCGATGCGCCGGCGCCCAGACCGATGGTGAAGGCGATGAAGAAGAACATCACCGGAAAGAAGCTGGACACGGCCGCGAGCGCGCCGACGCCGATCATCTGCCCGAGGTAGACATTGTTGAGCGTGCCCGACAACGACTGCAGGATGTTGCTGAGCAGCATCGGCGCGAGGAAGAGCAGGAAGGTCTTCCACAGCGGCCGCGACGCCATGGCGGCCGCGCGCGGGTTGGCATGCGAGGCGATCGGCGGCGGCACCGGGTCGACGACCGATGCGGGCGGCGCGGCGATCTCGCCGGCGTGCTGGATGTCTTCGGCGTCGATCATGCCGGCTGCGGATGCCTGGGACGGCGGTTTCATGCGGCGCTCCATGCGGCGGCCGCGAGCTTGTCCAGATGCGCGCGCAGGTCTTCGGGCCAGGGGCCGATCAGCGTGTCGAAGCGCGCTCGCTCGCCCGCGAAGAGTGCGCGGGTTGCTTCCTCGAAGCCGGGCAGGTCGCCTGCGATCGCGGTCATGAAGCGATAGGTGGCCTCGCGGGCTGCGCGCTGCGCATCGCGGTCGGCGTGCACGTGCCGCGCCTCGTCGACCAGGCGGCGCAAGGCCACAGACGCGCCACCGGGCTGGCGTCCAAGCCATTCCCAATGCCGAGGCAGCAGCGTGACCTCCCGCGCTACCACACCGAGCTTGGGGCGGCCGACGCTGCGCGTCGCGTGTTCGTCGGGCGGGGCGGCTTCCACCGCCTGCGCGGCGGGCTCGTCACGCAGATCGAGGTCGAGCCGCTCGCCGGTGCAGTCGTCGAACACGAAGGTCGGCACCTCGTCGCTGCGGTCGCCTTGCTTGCGAAGTTGCGCAATGACCTGCGAGCGCGGACCGGAGGCGATGCGCCGGAAACCGACGAAGGCGGTGAGGGTGGATTCGGGTGTGGAGGAGGACATGGGGCGCGAATAATACCCGGACAAAAATCGATTTTCAATCTACCCGGATGAAAATTCTGCTTCAGGAAGTCCGGCGCATGCTGCGCCACCAACGGCGGGCGCTGTTCTTGAGGGAACGCACGGCCCGCCAGGGAGCGCTCTGCCGAACGATCGTCAGCAAAGCATCCTTCCACGCCTTCCAGCGCGGGTACCAGCGCGCGAACACCGGAATGCGCATCAGAGCCGGCTCGAGGAGTTGGAAGAGCCATGCCAGGGTCGCCGTCCCGACCAGCTTGGCGGCCAACAGCAAGCTGACGGCGCTTTTCGCATGACCCTCGCCCAATAGGAACAAGCCGAGCAGCTTGACCGGCAGCAGCAGCAACATCGGTGCGAGGAAGGCGAGCACCGCCGCCCAGGGCGGCAGGGCGCGCAGCCCACTTTCGAGGTGCGCCCAGATGGCCAGTCGCGAGAGCTTTCCCAGTGCGCGAGCCAGTGGCTCCCAGCCCCACTCCTCGAACAGCAGCACCGGCACGAGCACGAGTGCGGCGAGGGCGCGAAGGAGTTTCTTCAAGATACGCATTGGCGACGATTGTGGCCCTGGGCCCTATGGCAAACTTCCGCGCTTTATCCGCAAGGCGCCCCGATGGCGGCGCCGCAGGCCTCAGGGACGCTCTTCAGACATGCAGAAAATCATTCGCCAGCTCGCCGCAGAGATCAAGGTCGGCGAGCA
This sequence comes from Variovorax sp. J22R115, assembly GCF_030317005.1. Taxonomy (NCBI): domain Bacteria; kingdom Pseudomonadati; phylum Pseudomonadota; class Betaproteobacteria; order Burkholderiales; family Comamonadaceae; genus Variovorax; species Variovorax sp. J22R115. The sequence goes on from NZ_JASZYM010000012.1 coordinate 261,840, forward strand.
TCAGGTGAAGGCCGCCGTCGATCTGCTCGACGGTGGCGCCACCGTGCCCTTCATCGCGCGCTACCGCAAGGAAGCCACCGACGGCCTCGACGACATCCAGTTGCGCGAACTCGAGGCTCGACTGTCCTATCTGCGCGAACTCGAAGACCGCCGTGCGGCAGTCCTGAAGAGCATCGACGAACAGGGCAAGTTGACGCCCGAACTCCGCGCCGCGATCGACGCCGCGCCGACCAAGCAGGAACTGGAAGACCTCTACCTGCCCTTCAAGCCCAAGCGCCGCACCAAGGGCCAGATGGCGCGCGAGGCCGGTATCGAACCGCTGGCCGACAAGCTCTTTGCCGACCCGACGCTGAACCCGTCCGATGAGGCCGCCGCCTTCGTGAAACCGGCTGCCGACGGCCTGGACTTCTCGACGGTGCCCCTGGTGCTCGACGGCGTGCGCGACATCCTCTCCGAGCGCTGGGCCGAAGACGCCGCACTGGTGCAGCGCCTGCGCGAATGGCTGTGGGCCGAGGGACTCTTCAAGTCGGGCCTGATGGCCGGCAAGGACGAGAACAACGCCGATATCGCCAAGTTCCGCGACTACTTCGACTACGACGAGCCCATCGGCCGCGTGCCATCGCACCGCGCGCTGGCGGTGTTCCGCGGGCGTGCGCAGGAAATCCTCGACGCCAGGCTGGTGCTGCCGGTCGAGCCCGAGCCGGGCAAGCCCTCCATCGCCGAAGGCAAGATCGCACTTCACCTGGGATGGAGCCATGCCGGCCGTCCGGCCGACGACTTGCTCCGCAAGTGCGTGGCATGGACCTGGCGGGTCAAGCTGTCGCTGTCGACCGAGCGCGACCTCTTCACGCGCCTGCGCGAAGAGGCCGAGAAGGTCGCGATCAAGGTCTTCGCCGACAACCTGCGCGACCTGCTGCTCGCCGCACCGGCTGGCCAGCGCGTGGTGATGGGCCTGGACCCGGGCATCCGCACCGGCGTGAAGGTGGCGGTGGTCGATGCGACCGGCAAGCTGGTCGAGACCGCGACCGTCTTCCCGCACGAGCCTCGCAAGGACTGGGAAGGCTCGCTCCACACGCTCGGCAAGCTCTGCGCGAAGCACGGCGTGAACCTGATCGCCATCGGCAACGGCACAGCGAGCCGCGAGACCGACAAGCTGGCCGCCGACCTCATCAAGCTGCTGGCGAAGATGACGGCGCAGGCCGGTGCGCCGGACGTGAACGTCGACAAGGTGGTGGTAAGCGAGGCGGGCGCCTCGGTCTACTCGGCGAGCGAATTTGCCTCGCAGGAGATGCCAGACGTCGACGTGAGCCTGCGCGGTGCCGCGAGCATCGCGCGCCGACTGCAGGACCCGCTGGCCGAGCTGGTGAAGATCGATCCCAAGTCGATCGGCGTGGGCCAGTACCAGCACGACGTGAACCAGAGCGAACTCGCGCGCACCCTGCATGCGGTCGTCGAGGATTGCGTGAACTCGGTCGGCGTGGACCTCAACACCGCGAGCGTGCCGCTGCTATCGCGCGTGTCAGGCCTGTCGGCGAGCGTGGCCAAGGCCGTGGTGCGCTGGCGCGAAGCCAACGGCGCGTTTGCGAGCCGCCAGCAGTTGCTGGACGTGAGCGGGTTCGGAGCCAAGACCTTCGAGCAGAGCGCGGGCTTCCTGCGCATCCGGGGCGGCTCGAATCCGCTCGACCTGACGGGCGTGCATCCGGAAACCTATCCGGTGGTCGAGAAGATGATCGAAACGACGGGCAAGCCCGTCGCCGAGCTGATGGGTCGCGCCGAGATGCTGAAGACGCTCAAGCCCGAACTTTTCGCGAATGAAAAGTTCGGCCTCATCACTGTCAAGGACATCCTCGGCGAACTCGAGAAGCCCGGCCGCGACCCGCGCCCCGACTTCAAGGTCGCGCGCTTCAACGATGGCGTCGAGGACATCAAGGACCTGGTCGAGGGCATGGTGCTCGAAGGCACGGTGAGCAATGTGGCGCAGTTCGGCGCCTTCGTCGATCTCGGTGTGCATCAGGACGGCCTGGTGCACGTGAGCCAGCTCTCGCACAAGTTCGTCAACGACGCACGCGAGGTCGTGAAGACCGGCGACATCGTCAAGGTCAAGGTGATGGAAGTCGACGTGGCGCGCAAGCGCATCGGCCTGTCGATGAAGCTCGACGCAGCGCCTTCTCGGCGCGACGGTCCGCGCGAGAACCGCTTCGAAGGGGCAGGGCGCGGCCAGCAGGGCCCGCGGCGCGACAACTCGCCGCAGCCGGCAGGCCAGATGGCGTCGGCCTTCGCGAAGCTCCAAGGCTTGCGCAAGTAAGTGGAAACCGTGGGCGGCGGCGCACGATTCTTGCCAGTGGATGCGGCATGAAAGCGCTTTGCATCTACGCCGGGCCGGCCGCCCGCGAACACATCGCCGCGCAGGGCCTGCGTCCGCAGGACGTGCGCACCATTCCCGGTGCGGCCGGTGGACCCAAGGGCCTGATCCTCGGGCCGATCGACCGCTTTCTCTTCGGTGATTGGCTGCCGCAGGCCGTGCAGCCCATTGACCTCGTGGGTGCATCGATCGGCGCCTGGCGGCTGGCCAATGCCTGCCTTGGCAATGCGCGGAAGGCTTTCGAAGAGTTCGAGCACGGCTACATCCACCAGCATTTCGAAGTGCCGGCGGGCCAGAAGCGCCTGAGCGCAAAACAGGTCAGCGCGCAATTCGGCGAAGGATTGCGCAGCTTCTATGGCGGGCGCTCGGCCGAAGTGCTGGGGCATTCGCGCTACCGGCTGCACGTGATCACCTCGCGCGGCCGCCACATCCTCGGACGGGAAGGGCGGGCGCGCACGCCGATGGGCTATCTTGGCGCCTTCATCACCAACAGCGTGCACCGCAAGAGCCTCGGCGCGTGGCTGGAGCGCGTGGTGTTCTCGACACCGGGCGCGACGCTGCCTTTCGGCACGCGGGACTTCCGCACACGGCAGGTCGATCTGCGCGAAGGCAATTTCGAGCTCGCGCTGCAGGCCTCGTGCTCGATCCCTTTCATGCTCGAAGCCGTGCACGACATCCCGGGCGCCCCGCCGGGCGCCTACTGGGACGGCGGCATCACCGACTACCACCTGCACCTGGACTACGGCAACGCGGACGGCATCGTCCTGTACCCACATTTCCAGAAGGCCGTGGTGCCGGGCTGGCTCGACAAGGGACTCAAGTGGCGTCACAAGCCCACCGGCTTCCTCGACCGCATGGTCGTTCTGGCGCCGAACCCGGAATGGGTCAAGGGCCTGCCGAACGGCAAGCTGCCCGACCGCAATGACTTCGTTCGCTACGGCAACGACGCCCCGGCGCGAATCAAGTCCTGGAGCACCGCGGCGCAGGAGTCGCGCCGGTTGGCGGACGAATTCGCGGAATGGCTGCACGGCGGCAGCGAGCGCGACGTCCTGCCGCTGTGAGGCTTCGGCACGGCTAAAGTGGAGGCCATACCGGAGACATCTCATGAACGCGACCCGAATCATCGGATTGATCCTGATCGTGGCAGGCATCGCCGCCTTGGGCACGGGCGGCTTCAGTTTCACCAAGGAGACGCATCAGCTCAAGCTCGGTCCGGTCGAGCTGTCGGTGAAGGAAAAGCAGAAAGTGAACTTCCCGATCTGGGCCGGCGTTGCTGCCATCGTGGTCGGCGGGGCGTTGCTGGTGTTTGGCGGCAAGAAGGGTTGATCGCGTGGCTCAGCGAAAGTCCTGATCGCAAAGCTCGATCGGCTGGCCGTGCGGCGTGCGTTCGGCGGCGCGGTCCCAGGCATCGCGGTAGCGCATCAGTTCTTCGTCGGAGCTGGCACCCTTGCTCGCGACGAGCGACTCCAGCGCCGCCAGCCAGTGGCGGTAGTAGGTATCGCCCAGGTCCCCATCGCCGGAGGCCTGCGCGGCGGTGATCTGTCGGGCCAGCGTATCGGCCCACTCGGGCCAGGTGAACAGTCCGCGCTGATGCAGGGACACGGCCATCGCGAAGGCATGCGCCTCCCACGGTTCGCGGAAGACCGGTTCGATGCCGTCGTCCGTCGGCATGCCGGGCAGCAAGGGCGTCGATGGCGTCATGCGGCGGACTCCAGATAGCTTTCCCACGCATCCACCGACACGCTGAGTCCTGCCTCGGCGCCGGCTCCCCACAGTGTGTGGCCGTCGAAGACGACCGTGTAGAGCCATTGCGGCTGCTCGCCCAGGCCTTGCGCATGCGCGTCGGCGAAGACGTGCATGCCATGCAGATGCTCGACGGTGCCGACCCTGCCTTGCACGTAGCCGGGCAGGCGGGTGTGATGGTCGACGTGGCCGGTCCGGGTCCGCACGCGCTGGCCGACTGCGAAGCGCGCCGGTGCGGTTGCGGGCCTTTCGGTGGCCGAGCCTTTGGCGAGCGCGGCAGGCACATCGGCCGCGTGGAGCACGCGCTTCACGGGCTGCGGCGGATGCAGCATGCGGCCCGCGGCGACTTCGTCCGGCAGCACTTGCGAGCGCTCGGCCATCAGTTTCTCGAGTGCGGCCAGCCAGATCTGGTAGTAACTCAGCCGGGCGTAGTTCGGCAGCGTCTCGCGCGCGCTGCGGCTGATATCGATGTTCCATGAGCCGGTGCCGCCCATGGCAAGCGTCAACGCCAATGCATGCGCTTCCCACGTCGCATGAAACGGCTCTCCCTCCGGCTCCGGCACGATCGCTCCGGGCATGTCACGCCCGCCAAGGTCTGCATGGGTGGTGTAGTTCATCACGCAGCCTCCGGGGCGCGGGCGAGGCCGGTGCCGACCATCGAATCGCGCGTGACCAGTTCGGCCAGTTGCTCTTCGCTCCAGCCCTCGGTGCCGGCCGGGCGTTGGGGGATCACGAGGTAACGAACTTCGGCGGTGGAGTCCCAGACGCGGATCGCGGTCGATTCCGGCAGTTGCACGCCGAATTCGGCCAGCACGCCGCGCGGGTCCTTGACCGCCCGCGAGCGGTAGGGCGCGCTCTTGTACCAGGTGGGCGGCAAGCCCAGCACCGGCCACGGATAGCAGCTGCACAGCGTGCAGACCACCATGTGATGGCGATCGTCGGTGTTGGCCACGGCGACCATGTGCTCGCCCTGTCGGCCGGTGAAGCCGAGCGAGGCGATCGCGGCGGTGGCGTCCTTCATCAGCCAGTCATGGAACACCGGATCGGCCCAGGCCCTTGCGACCACGCGCGCGCCATTGCGCGGGCCGATCTTCGTCTGGTAGGTGTCGATGAGCACGTCGAGCGCGGCCGGGTCGATGTAGCCCTTTTGCGTGAGCACGGTTTCGAGTGCGCGGACCCGAAGGTCCATCTCGCCGAGCTCGCTATGGTCGTCGTCGTGATCGTGGTGATGGTCGTGATCGTGTGCCATGGCGCATGCTAGCGCGGCGGGCAAACCCTGAGGAGCGGCGCATGGGCCACCTTACAGAATGCGCACTCGAGACAAGGGAGATCTTCGATGCCAGCTATCCGCCTGACCCGCCGCGCCTTCAACCTGTCGACCGCTGCCGCAGCGGTGTCGATCGCGGCGCCTTCATTGGCCCAGTCCGCATGGCCGAACAAGCCGATTCGCATCGTCGTGCCCTACACGCCGGGCGGCTTCACAGACCAGATGGCGCGGTTGATTCAGCCCGGACTGCAGAGCCGGCTCGGGCAGACCATCGTCATCGACAACAAGCCGGGCGCCAACAGCCTGATCGGTGTCGATGCCGTCGCCAAGGCAGCGCCGGACGGCAGCACCTTCGGCGTCGTGATCGCGGCCTATGCGGCCAATACGACGCTCTACCCGAAGCTGCCCTACGACCCGCGCAAGGACTTGGTCGGCGTGTCGCTGATGGGCGTGTCGCCGCTGCTCGCGGCGGTCAACAACGACGCACCTTTCAAGACCGCCAAGGAACTGATCGACTACGCACGCGCCAACCCGGGCAAGGTGAGCTTCGGCTCGTCGGGCAACGGCTCCGCCGCGCACCTGACGAGCGAGCTGTGGAAGTCGCTCACCAAGACCTACATGATCCACATCCCGTACCGGGGCGCGGTCCCGGCGCTGACCGACCTGATGGGCGGGCAGATCCAGCTCTTCTTCGACGCGCCCACGGGGCTCATCAACCAAGGCAAGGCCGGCAAGGTGCGCCTGATCGGCGTGGCGAGCGAGCGGCGGTTGCCGGTCCTGCCCGAGGTGCCGACCTTCATCGAGCAAGGCTTCCCCGGGTTCACCGGCAGCACCTGGGCCGGCATGCTGGCCCCGGCGGGTACGCCGCGCGAGATCGTCAAGCGGATGTCGGACGAAGTGGCGCGCATCATCAAGAGCGACGAGACCAAGGCCAAGCTGGAGGCCATGGGCACCTTCCCTGCGGGCAGCACGCCGGAAGAGTTCGATGCCTTCATCGCGGCGGAGACCGCCAAGTGGGCGCAGGTCATCAAGACCGCCGGCGTCAAGCCGGACTGAATCCGGGCCTCAGGCGGCCTTGGCGAATGCAGCGCCGACCGAGGCGATCGTCGCATTGCGGGCCTCCATCGAAGCGGTGCTTTGCGTGAGGTACACGGCAGCCAGGATCGGCCCGCGACCGGGTGGACGCAGGATTGCGATGACGTTGGCCGTGCCCCGGTCTCCCGAGCCGGTCTTGTCGCCGACCACCCAGTCCGCCGGAACGCCGGCGCGCAGGCGCTGGCCGCCGGTCTGGTTGGCGTCGAGCCAGCGCAAGAGCTGGGCGCGCGATGGCTGCGAGAGCGCATCGCCCAAAAGAATCTTTTGCATGTCGCCGAGCATGGCAGCCGGCATGGTGGTGTCGCGAGGGTCGCCGGGGCGGGCCTCGTTCAGAGCGGCCTCGGTGCGGTCAAGGCGTGTGCGCTTGTCGCCGAGCGAGCGCGTGTAGCGCGTCAGGCCGACAGGCCCGCCGATGCTCGCAAGCATCAGGTTGCCGGCCGTGTTGTCGCTGCGCGTGATGGCGGCTTCGCAGATCTCCGCCACCGTCATCCCTGCGCTGCCAACGTGCTTTTCGGTAACCGGGGAGTAGTCCACCAAGTCACGCTGACTGAAGACGACGCGGCGATCCAGCCGCTCTTTCTGCTGGTCGACGCGAGCCAGGATCGCCGTGGCGGCCAGGAACTTGAAGGTGCTGCACATGGGAAAGCGCTCGTCCTCGCGATGGCCGGCGCGTATGCGGCTGCCGGTGTCGAGCACCGAGATGCCGAGGCGGGCGCCGCTGGCCTTTTCGATCTCCGCGAAGCGTTGGGAAAGTTCGGCCTTGTCGCTCGCATGGGCGAGGGTGCCGAGACCGGACAGGCAAGCCATCAGGCCGGTTGAAAACAGTCGTCGATCCATTCATCGTTCTCCTTGAAAGCGGCGTACTTTCCGCGCATCTGGCCGATGGCACAAACGATGGTATTTTCTGGATCGCAAAAGAAAATCTTTCGGCTCGAATGGCGCGTCCTCATCTCCCCCTCAACGCCTTGCGCGCCTTCGAATGCTCCGCACGCCATCTGAGCTTCACTCTGGCGGCGAGCGAACTCAACGTGACGCAGGCGGCCGTGAGCCAGCAGGTGCGCGGACTGGAGGCCCGCCTCGGCGTCGCCTTGTTCCGTCGCCTGCCGCGCGGCCTCGCGCTCACGGATGAAGGCCACGCATTGCTGCCCGTGCTGGCGGATGCCTTCGGCCGCATCGAAGCGGTCATCCAGCAGTTCGACAACGGGCACTTCTTCGAGGTGCTCAGCATCGGTGTGGTCGGCACCTTCGCGGTGGGCTGGCTGATGCCGCGGCTGCGGCTGTTTCGCGAAAGCTGCCCGTTCATCGATCTGCGCCTGATGACGCACAACAACGTAGTCGACCTGGCGGCGGAAGGTCTTGATTTCGCGATTCGCTTCGGCGATGGCAACTGGCCGGGCCTGCACGCCGATCACCTGCTCTCGGCGCCGCTGACAGTGTTGTGCGCGCCTATCGTGGCCGCGCGCGTCCGGCGGGCGCAGGATCTGCTGCACGAGACGCTGCTGCGCTCCTACCGCGCCGAGGACTGGCCAGGGTGGTTCGCCGCCGCCGGAATCGACGCACCGGCGATCCGTGGACCCGTGTTCGATTCATCGCGCCTCATGGTCGAGGCGGCGATGCAGGGCGCGGGCGTGGCGCTCGCGCCGGCGTCGATGTTCGAGCGCGAACTTCAAGACGGCCGGCTCGCACGACCGCTGTCCATCGAGGTCATGACCGGCGACTACTGGTTGACCCGTCTCCGCTCGCGAACGTTGAGCCCGTCTATGAAGCTGTTCCGCGACTGGTTGCTGGGCCAGACCGCCGCAGTCTCCTGAGCGATGCGTTACATCGACGCTTCGAGCATCTGCCGGTAGTCGTCGCGCGTGGCGAGCCGCGGATTGGTCTTGTGGCAATGGTCCGCCATCGCGCCGTCGATCACCTTCTCGAAGATGTCAGGCGTCACGCCGACTTCGGCGAGCCCCTTGGGCAGATCGAGCCGCGCGCACATGTCGCGGATCGCATCGCCCAAGTCGCCGGCGGAATCCAGGTGCATGGCCTGCGCCATGCGTTGCAGGCGCCGGTCCTTCTGCACCGATTCGGCGCCGGCGTTGAAGTGGATTACGGCCGGCAGGAAGAGGGCGTTGAGCGTGCCATGGTGCAGCCGCGGATCGACGCCGCCCAGGCTGTGACTCAGCGAATGCACGCAGCCCAGGCCCTTCTGGAAGGCCATCGCACCCTGCATCGAGGCGCTCATGAGGTTGAGCCGCGCCTCGCGGTCGCTGCCGTCCTTGGTGGCGCGCTCGATGTAGCCCCAGGCGCGCTCGAGCCCGTCGAGACCGATGCCGTCCGCTGGCGGATTGAAGGCGGCCGACATGAATGTTTCCATGCAATGCGCGATGGCATCCATGCCGGTTGCCGCGGTCAGCCGGGGCGGCAGGCCGAGCGTGAGTTCGGGGTCGCAGATGGCGGCCTTGGGCATGAGAAACCAGCTGTGGAAGCCGAGCTTGCGGTGGTCGTCGACGATCACGATCGCGCCTCGCGCCACCTCGCTGCCGGTGCCGCTGGTGGTGGGCACGGCGATCAGGGGCGCCACGCGGTCGGTGATCTTCGGCGAGCCGCCTTCGATGGTGGCGTAGGTCTTGAGCGGGCCTTCGTGCGTGGCTGCAATCGCGACGCCCTTGGCGCAGTCGATGGCGGAGCCGCCTCCGACGGCGATCAGCCCGTCGCATCCGCCTTCGCGGTACAGGGCGGCGGCTGCGCGCACCGCGGCTTCGGTCGGGTTGGATGGCGTCTGGTCGAAGACGGCAGCAGGCAGATCGCCAAGGGCATCGAGCGCCTTCTGCAGGATGCCCGCGGCGCGCACGCCGGCGTCGGTCACGACCAGGGGGCGGGTGATGCCGATGCGCTCGCATTCACTGCGAAGCAGCTGAATGGCGCCGAAGTCGAACTGGATCTGGGTGAGGTACTGGATGAGAGCCATGGGGTGCGGACGGTACGATGCGGGCCTTCGAATCTAACAAGCACGGAGCAACTTGGACACGAAAAAAACCCTTGCGGTTGACGCCATCGAGACAAACGGCGCACGGCGGCTTGCCAGAGGAAGCCTGACGCGATGATCGGGCTCACCCCCAAGATGGCCAGCGTGGTCGACCGCATGGCGCGCGCCGGACGTCCGCCGTTGCATGCGCTGACCCCCGCCGAGGCCAAGGCCGCCTACGAGAAAGGTGCCGGTGTGCTCGAAGTGCCCAAGCCGCAGCTCGCGCGCGTCGAGGATTTCAGCTTGCCCGCACGCGACGGGTATGCCATGCCGGCGCGTCTGTATGCGCCTTCGAACGAAGCGCTTCCGGTGCTGCTGTTCTTTCACGGCGGCGGTTTCACGGTGGGCAGCATTGCCACCCACGACATCCTGTGCCGCGTGCTGAGCGAAAAGAGCAGCTGCGCCGTGGTGTCGGTGGACTACCGGCTGGCGCCGGAGCACAAATTTCCGACGGCGTCGAACGATGCCTGGGACGCGCTCGAGCACCTTGCGAAGAACGCGGGACGGTGGGGCCTCGACGGCACGCGCATCGCTGTCGGCGGCGATAGCGCGGGGGGCACCCTGGCGGCCGTCTGCGCCATCTTCGCGCGCGATGCGGGCATTCCGCTCGCGCTGCAGATGCTGATCTACCCCGGCACCGCCGCGCACCAGGACACGCCTTCGCACAGAAGATTCGCCGAAGGGCCTCTGCTCGGGGAAGCACTCATCAGCTGGTTCTTCGGCCTGTACGTGAACTCCCCGGCCGATCGCGACGACTGGCGCTTCGCGCCGCTCAACGCCGATGACGTGGAAGGTGTCGCGCCGGCATGGATCGGCCTCGCCGAATACGATCCGGTGGTGGACGAAGGCATCGCCTACGCCGACAAGTTGCGCGCGGCCGCCGTGCCGGTCGATCTGGAGATCTATCGCGGCGTCATCCACGAATTCGTCAAGATGGGACGCGCCATCCCCGAAGCCCTCCAGGCCCACACCGACGCAGCCCGCGCATTGAAAGAAGCCTTGCAACCATGACCGAAACCATCAAGAAATCCGACTTTCGATTCTTCCACCGCCTGCGCGTGCGATGGGCCGAGGTGGACATGCAGAAGATCGTCTTCAACGCGCACTACCTGATGTACTTCGACACCGCGATCGCCGACTACTGGCGCGCGATGGCGCTACCGTACGAAGATGCAATGCAGGCGCTCGGAGGCGACCTCTACGTGCGCAAGGCCACGGTCGAGTTCAACGCATCGGCACGGGTGGATGACCTGCTGGACGTCGGCATGAAATGCATGCGCGTGGGCAACTCGTCGATCCTCTTCATGGGCGGCCTGTACCGTGGCGATGAACTGCTCGTGACCTGCGAGCTGGTGTACGTGTTTGCTGATCCCGCCACGCAGACTTCCAGGCCGGTGCCGCCGTTGTTGCGCGAGGTTCTCGCCGTGTTCGAGGCCGGCGAATCGATGCGCGAAGTCGTCACGGGCCACTGGGACTCGCTCGGCGATGGCGCGGGCAAGGTGCGCCGCGACGTGTTCATCGAAGAGCAGCGCATTCCCAAGGAGCTCGAATGGGACGAGCACGATGCGACCGCCGTGCACGCCGTCGCGCGCAATCGCCTGGGACAAGCCGTCGCGACGGGTCGGCTGGTGACAGAGGCGCCCGGCGTCGGGCGCATCGGACGCATGGCGGTGCACCGGACCCTGCGCAGCGGCGGCCATGGCGCGGCGGTGCTGCGTGCGCTCGAAGCGGCTGCTGCGGCGCGAGGGGATCGCGAGGTCACCTTGCATGCGCAGCGCAGCGCGGAAGCCTTCTACGCGCGCCTGGGCTACCTGCCGTACGGCGATCCTTTCGAAGAAGCCGGCATCGCCCACATCGAGATGCGTCGCAAGCTCTGACACGCCGCGTTCCCGCTTCGCCGGCCGCGAACCCTAGCCCCCTTGCTCGCCCGAGGCGCGGATGTCCACTCGGCGATTCGGCTCGAAGCAGGCAATGAGCGCAGTGCGGTTCCTGGCCTTGCCCTGGGCCCTGCAATCGGCTTCAGTGATCTTGAGCTCCGAGAAACCGCGGCCTTCGGTCGTGATGATGTTGGCCGGCACGCCTTGGGCGACCAGGTAGTCGCGCACGGAGTTGGCCCGTGCCACGGACAGGCGCTGGTTGAACTCGGCGCTGCCGATCGGATCGGTGTGCCCGACGATGGAGATCGCGCGCAGCCGGATGCCCGAGGCCTTGAGCTCCGCGAGCGTGTTGTCGATGCGGGTGCGGCCGGTAGGCGTCAAGTCCGACTTGGCGAACGCGAACGTGCCGTCGGCTTTGAGCTCGAAGGCGCGCGCCGCTGGCGGTGGCGGTGGGGGCGGTGGTATCGCCGCTCGCGGGGCGGGCGGCGGCGCCGCCTGCGCCACTTGGGGGGCGGGCCCGAAGGGGATCTGCAGG